>CAZVTE010000109.1:0-3973 GCA_964629705.1 uncultured Candidatus Saccharibacteria bacterium
TAGCTCTTGATTAAAAACACCCCCGAGTAGAAACCCTGAGGCTTGTCAATATCCCTCCTCACTGTTATTTCTCGCCACTATGCTCAGTTTTTCTGCATCACTTCGTGTGTTCGTGCTATGCGGCTTTGACTCCTTTGGTTTAGATACTTTGCAGACGGATTTTTGTGGCGGTTTTCACCACTCCGCGTACTATTCGCTTCACTTTTCGGCACATTAGTGCTGTCATGGATTACGTCTCTTTTAGTATGTTCTTCGCTAACCAGCTGCCAGATGTATCACATCCCGGTTTATGGTTATGCTTTCATTGTAGCACATATTGCTCAAAAAGTCAATTCTGAAATAATATTTTTAGTTACCATGACTCACGTTGCCGAGAAATCAAGACGATAGCTAAACTATAAAATTGACTTAATTTTGTTTCGCTTCGCGCTTGCGCTTGGTGGCATCGAGCTGGCGCTTGCGGAGACGGAGGGATTTTGGCGTCACTTCGAGAAGCTCGTCGTCTAGCAAAAAGTCAATACACTGCTCTAGGGAATACTGAGTATATGGAGTTAGCTGAATCGCGCCATCGCTAGAATGTGTACGCATGTTGGTGAGCTGCTTCTCTTTGCAAACATTGATATCAAGGTCGTCTTTCTTATTGCTAAGTCCAACAATCATACCAGCATAAACCGCTACTCCTGGCGGAATAAAGAGAATTCCACGGGCTTGAGCAGCATCAAGTGCATAGGCCGTACTCGTACCGGCCTCAAAGGCCACGAGAGCGCCATTTCTTTCTGGTTTATACTTCCCCTCTACCGGACGATAACCATTCGGAATTGATGACATAATAACCGTACCTTTGGTAGCAGTGAGTAAGTTATTTCTTAAACCAATTAGCGCTGCCGTGGTAATCTCATAGACAAACCTAGTACCACCAGTACTCGTGAGTTCTTGACTCTTCAGCTCAGCACGGCGAATACCCATTTCTTGGCTCACGGCGCCAACAAACTCAGAGTCCACCTCAATGGTCAAATCTTCTACTGGTTCTTGTTTGACGCCATCAACTTCTTTATACACCACTTCTGGGCGACCAGTTTCGAGCTCGTAACCTTCACGGCGCATAGTTTCAATTAACACCGAAAGATGTAACTCACCGCGACCAGAGACTTTATAGCCTAAACCGTCTGGCGTAATCTTCAGAGCAATATTCGTTTCCAGTTCGCGCTCTAAGCGCTCGGCAATTTGGCGCGAAGTGGTAAATTCCCCTTCTTGGCCTTTGAGTGGTGAAGTGTTTGGCCCAATGTAAATGCTAAGCGTTGGAGGCTCGAGCTCGATAGTTGGCAAAGCTTCTGGATTTTCGCCAGTAGCGATGGTATCACCAATATTAGCGGCGGCGATGCCAGTTACTGCCACGATGTCGCCAGCGGTAGCTTCTTCAACTTCTTCCTTACCTAGACCGCGATAAACGAAGAGCTTGTCAATTTTAGCTGGTGAAACCGACAGCTTCACCGAGCCGTTCTGCGCAGGGTCGCACCCCTCGAGCCCGTCGTTACAGGTCTCGGGTGCTGCATGCTTGGCCGTAGCCTCCGCACCCCCCTGCACAGAAGACTCAGCAGAACCTTCCATATGCAGTACCTTGACAGTCTCCCCCTTTTTGAGTTTGCCGCGGAAAATCTTGCCAATCGCATATTTGCCAAGATAATTATCAGCCGCTAGTGCCGCCACGAGGAGTTGAGCACCCTTTGACGCATCTTCGTCAATTTTTGGCGCTGGGATATCATTGATAATTGATTCAAAAATGACATGTAAATCGTCATCTAGATCGGTAGTTTTGCCGGCTTTACCATCGCGTGCAATCGCATAATAGATTGGGTAATTTAATTGCGATTCATCGCTAGCAAGCTCAAGGAAAAGGTCGGCAATTTCGCTCTCTACTTCTTCAATACGAGCGGCTGGCTTATCAATCTTATTGATAATTACTACTGGCTTTAGATGCATACTAAGTGCTTTCTGAAGGACAAATTTAGTCTGCGGCATTGGCCCTTCTTGTGCGTCCACAATCAAGAGGACGCCATCCGCCATATTGAGGGTACGTTCTACTTCTCCAGAGAAGTCGGCATGGCCTGGAGTATCAATAATATTAATCTTATAGTCATTATAATAAACTGCAGTCTGCTTGGCGGTAATGGTAATACCACGTTCGTGCTCTTGATCCATTGAATCCATGATTAAGGTCTGCGACATTTCCGCTTGATTATCACGAAAAGTGCGAGATTGCTTCAAAAGCCCATCAACAAGCGTGGTTTTGCCATGATCAACGTGTGCAATGATTGCTACATTCCTAATATTCTCTACCATAACTAATGATTATACTCCTCAACTCTAGTTTTTACAATTAGCTTATATAACTTATGCCTATTTTGTTGCCGTCAAAATGTAGGGCAACACCGTGTCTTATCTTTAGTGTAGCACAGATTACATATTTTGTCAAGATTTTTGCCACAGTTTTTGAATAACAACTGAAGTATGTCATTCCCGGTAGTGTTCTATATCGGTGCAATGAACCACTGACTGCAAGGCTGACGCTTTTTATAGGTTTTTCTGTGGAAAACTTAGCGAAAAATCTTCTAAAACGTTCTTGAAATATACTGGCACTAGGTATATAGTTAAGTGTATAGAACAATAAATGTCATGTTAATAAAAACAGGAACAAAAAATATGGAAAAAACAGTTTTTAAAATGCTTGCCGCGACTGGAGTAGTGATTGGTCTTGGCATGGCATCTTTGCCATTGTCGAGTTTTGCGGCAGACCCTGCCGATGAGGCAAAGGGTAATATGGAAGTTAATGTGGTGATTGCCAATCATATTGCACTAGACACAGAGAATACCATGTTCCATGGTGGTTATCTTCCTGGTGGCGATTCTGCCCTGCTTAGCACTAATTCTATGGTAATTATGGGTATGCCAAGTAGTGAACAGCCAAATCCAAAGACCGGGTTGGTTACGGGAATTCAGAGTTCCGTACCATATCAAATTTCGATTTCATCAGATAGTCCAAGTTTAGTTCACGAAACCAATACCGCTGAGACGATTCCAGCGAGCACTAATGTTCAAGCGGGTACGAGAGCTTGGGCGATTAGGAAGAATGTTTTGAAGTCTGGTTCTACGGGCACTACTGGTCCAAGTGATTATGATGTGGCCGAAGCATGGACAGCGGTTACGTCTAGTCCGGAGGTTTTTCAGACTGGTCCAGCCACGCGTGATGTAACTGAAGACTTCGTACAAGTAAGGTTTGCAGTGGGGATTTCGACCAACGGCAACTTGACACCGGGCAACTATTCTGGAGACGTTACTATCACCGCTGCCGCACAGTCATAAAAGATTAAAGAGAGAGAATGTTAAAGAAGTTTTTATCCATAATTATTGTTTCATTAATCACAGCTTGCTCCTATTTAGCTTTGGGGGCAGGCTTTTCTGTGTCTGCTGCCGAGAGCAATGATACAGATGGAGTGGTAATTGATTTAGAGCCGGCAATTAGTGAAATAAGTTTGATGCCTGGGCAAAAATATCAAGGTCAAATCAGGCTGAGTAACCTTGGCTCAAACGATTTCCGCATCAAGATGGGTGCAACGCCGTTCATGGTAGATGAAAGCTATAATAATGATTACACCACCGAGTCAATCTACACAAAGCTGTACAACTGGATAAAATTTGACGAAAATGAGTTTGACGTCCCAGCAGGTAAGGATAAAATCGTAACTTACACCATTGATACGCCAACGGATGCACCTGGGGGAGGGCAATATGCGACCATCACAGCTGAGACGTCTGGCGGGCAAGATGGAATCATGAAAAAAACTGCTAGGCTTGCTTCTATCCTACTGGCTAAGGTGGATGGCGAGATTCGTGAGTCTGCCGAGCTTAAGGACCATATCATTCCGAATTTTTTGATTGGTGATAAAATTTCAGTTTCAGCTACAGTAGAGAATAC
>CAZVTE010000110.1:0-3860 GCA_964629705.1 uncultured Candidatus Saccharibacteria bacterium
GATCGGCATTGTCATTTCCTATGTTGCCGCAGTTTTACTGGGAATAGTAGACTTTTCACCAGTGGTAGAAGCAGAGTTCTTTTCGATACCGAAGTTCATTTTGCCAGTTCGTGATTATGTGCTGGATTTTAGCCAAATAATTATTTTTATTGCGGCTACTCCGGTAACCATTTCTGAACATATCGGTGATCATAAATCCCTAAGTAAGATCACTGGCAGAGATTTGCTCAGGAAGCCGGGACTGGTACTCACCTTGCGCGGTGACGCTCTGGCATCGTTGTTCGCAGCTTTAGTAGGCGGCCCGCCAAACACTTCCTATGGCGAGAATACCGGAATTGTAGGGCTGACGAGAGTGGCTTCAACAAGTGTAATTCGGAAAGCCGCTGTAATTTCAATTGGGTTGGGCTTTTTGGGTAAATTTACAGCGCTGGTATCCACGATTCCTAATGCTGTTTTAGGTGGCGTTTCACTGGTTTTGTATGGGTACATTGCCATGAATGGCATTCGTACTATGCAAGGTGTAGACTATCATGATAATAAAAACATTATCATCGGGGCGGTGATGCTGACTCTGGGGATCGGTGGTGCGATTTTACCTCTGCCTGGCAACGCAGCTTTCTCGGGCATGAGCCTGTCCGCTATTGTTGGGATTATCCTGAACATTTTTGTGCCGGATGATGCTGAAGGCGAAGCGCAGGAAGAAACTGAATCCGCCTAATCACTTATACGCAATGCTCCAATTTTTGCTTTTTCTAGAAGAGGCGCCATAGATTACTATGACGCCTTTCCAATTTAGAGCGCAATCTATGAGTACTTTCTACATGAATAGTAATTATTGTTGTAATTTTTACAACAAACTCTTGACGCTATTGTGCTTTTGCTATATTATAAATATAAGCTGATACGCTTCACGGGGTTCCACTGAAAAAGTGGAGTGTGGAGACGAAACAAAAACAAACAGCGGATTAAAACAAACCAATGTGCCCCAAGGGTGGGCGCGCATCAGCGAGAGAGCTAACCATATGGTTGGCTCTTTTATGATATTGGAAAAATAAGCCGGTAATATTTAATTTCAAACGACACTCTTGAAATCAAACGATAAGAAGGGAAAGATGCGCTCAGCGCGAAAAATCAGGTTTCTCGCAGAAAGAACAGGTGGTATAGTTTTGTACGTAAACATTTTTACTCCGAGGTAGAAAAAGTAAAAGCAAGTTGTGAATCTTTGGGTCAAGTATCTAGTGATTAGAGTGAGGAGAACCCCGAGCGCATCAAGATGTTAAGGTTGTACCCTTCTTATTGTCAGCTAAAACCACCTACTAGGACACTTAATGTCCGAAGATAGGCAGGCACTATGGCAAAAGATTCAAAAACAGTGCGCGGGCTAAAACTCTTTTAGGTCGATTATAAGAAGCTTTGCTGTCGCTTGCTGAACGTGGGCTTTTAAGGTTCGGTCTTTGCCATGAAGCGAGTATATAACAAATTTTTCTAAACTTACAACAATAAGCATGATAAAAAGTAGCGGATTAAGCATTTTCACCTCTAGAAAAAATCTCCTAAAAATCTTTAAGGATAAACACTTTGAAGTAGTTAATGAAGAATCCACTTTTTTATAAAAACATCATGCTAATGCTTTATTATTTTTTGAAAGTGTGCTAACTTAGGTGTAGGGACTCGGTCGACGGTCCTCACTAGAACGTTTTAGAAAATGCTTCAGAGTCAATCTTGGATTTATCCAGATGCAAAATCTAAAATTGCGTGCTAAAAACAACGGCGACACCTAGGGAATGTTTTTGAGATTGACTGAAGCTCATATCAATTATTATGAATAAAATTAAGTTTACGATTATTACGCTGTTTCCAGAGGCATTACAACCGTATCTAGATAGCTCAATGCTCTGTAAGGCTCAAAAACGCCAAATCTTGGATGTCAAGCTGGTAAATCTGCGCGATTTTGGGATTGGGCCGCACAAGTCCGTAGATGATACACCATATGGTGGTGGTGATGGTATGCTCCTACGCTGTGAGCCAGTTTTTGCGGCTATCGAAGCCGTTAAGCGAGAGAGTCAAGCGGCGGAAGTAATTTTACCAACCCCAGTAGGATTAACTTGGAATCAAGCCTTGGCACGGCAATTCGCTGGGATTGATAGTAGTTTTTTGGATATAAATGAACTTGCTAGTACGAGCGTAGCATATAAACATAAAGAAAATGCCTCTGAGCCTGCTCAGAATGCCCGTGGTGACGCTTATGGGGATGAAGTAGGGATGGATGGCTCTTCAAAATTACAAGCCACTCCAGAGGCTTCTAGGCTAGCCAAAGGTGCTGAAAAGAGTGATTCTTTGTCTAATTTTGAAGGTTTTAGCCCGAATGGCTATTATATGGCTTCGGAAATTAAGGATACGCATCGTGATGGAAAAAATGACGAATCTCGGCACTATATTATCCTCTGTCCACACTATGAAGGCTATGACGAGCGCATTTTATCAATAGTTGACCATAAAATTTCTCTAGGAGATTATGTTTTGACTGGCGGAGAATTAGCAGCACTTGTGATTGTGGATTCGGTGACAAGGCTGCTCCCAGGGGTACTCGGTGGCGATAACTCTGCCCTAGTGGAGAGCTTTTCGGCAGGAGATAATCTAGAATATCCGCAGTACACGCGCCCAGAGGACTTCCGCGGTATGAAAGTTCCAGAAGTTTTGCTTTCTGGTAATCATGCTAAAATTGCCGAGTGGCGCGCCGAAAATAGTGGTAAAAAGTACTAAAAATGCCCTATACCGAGGTATAAGGCACGAAATAAGTTGCTCGCAGAGTAGGCTATCGGGTGGATTATGTCTGGGTGCTATGGTAAAGCAATCACACGTGGTATTGCTAAATCTTCACGATTAAAATCGCAAATCCTGCGTGAAGTCCGGCGAGTACCAGAAAGTTCTTGATCTGCGGTGGGTAACTGCGGACCGCTTGGATTGTCAGTTTTTGATGTGATTACGGTTGTAGTAATTGCGCTATGTCGGATTAAAGTTTTGTCAGCGGCTAGCTGTTCGTCCTCTTGACAATGAAATATCTCAATCATATTACCATCAGGATCAGAAATGCCAAAGCAGGTATAGTCACCAGTAGCACCAGTGGCTAATTCTGGATCGTAATGAATCATTCCGAAGTATGACTCCACGAAGTCTAAACATCTTGTATACTCTTTTTCAATATTAGGAGTAAAGATGTTGAGCACCGCAGAAGGTTTAACAGTTCCAAAGTCTACCTCTGTTGCATTGTCAGGATCACTAAGCAATCCGAAAAAGCCTTGTCCTTCAGCCCAGAGCCATTCCGCCCAGCGGTTACCCCTAATTACAGTTGGCGGAAATTGTAACAATTCTGTATAAAACTGTATCGATTCCTGCAGATTTGATACTAAAAAATAACTACCGATAATTGGTCTCATAAATTACTCCTCCTAATTCTCTTAAGTTGCCAGATAAATCTCTACTCTTATTTAATTGTATCATACATAAGTATTTTTGTCAATAGTGGGCTGTGATTCTGATGTAACCGGAGAGAAAAGCTATCATTAAGATGGTTACCATCCGTCGGCACTACTAGGTGGCTTTGCCCCCAAAAGTGGTACGCACGTACATCTTCTGTGCCTTGCTCATTCTGCATTACGAAGCTTGACCATACTGAAGCCGCAAAGCCGGTATAAGCAATCCCGTCATATAGCGGACTAATAATGCCAGCTAAATTATAGTATAATGGTATTAAGAGTGTCAAACTATTGGGGTTGTTGCTTGCATATCCTAACCAATCATTCACCTTTTCCTCAAACCTAAACCCATATAGACTTATATATTTATCATCTAGTTATAAT
>CAZVTE010000111.1:0-3813 GCA_964629705.1 uncultured Candidatus Saccharibacteria bacterium
TAGTTTATTATTCTTGAGTTTATACATAGTAGTTGTATATTCCTCCTATTCTTTTACTAAAAGAAAGAATTCCAACTGAACAAAAAGCGACACCGCGGAGGTGTCAGCCATTTTACAACCAGATTATGTACCATTCTATAAGAATTTTACGTCCGCTTGTCCGCAATGTCGCTTTCACGAGAAATAAAATTCAATATGAGAATAGCACAATAATACAAATACAATGTGACGATGCACATAATCTTTAATGACTGACATTCTCATTATAACACATATTAAGCCATTTGGACTAAAACATTCTCCAAATCGCAAAATACAATTAATTATCTATCTGCTTTATTATTACCATTACCTCTATCCTCACTTTATGCTATAATAAAAAATATGCAAAATAATGAAGATTTTAATCCAGAAAAATACCCGTCTCATAACTCTGAGAGCCTAGAGGAGACTGCGGCTTCCAAAGAGTGGCGCGAAGCAATGGTGAGCTCTGATGTGCCAGAGTTTAGCGACGCTGATTTATGACTGGAAGAGAGTGAAACTGATGCAAATGAAGGCGCAGACGTTATGAACGTTGTATCGGAGGAAGCGGGCGAGATGGCTGAGACGGAAGTAGCAGGGAAAGAAGATGATGGTGATTCGGTGGCAATAGAAGAAGGCTTTGCTCCTGAGGATATAACGAAGGAATATATAACTTTTAACTATGATCTCATGAAGGCTAACTCGATTGTTGGTTTTGGTTTTAATACAGCTAGTCGCCTTTACGGTCTTAGCTCAGTGCTAAAAGCACTGATGGATGTAGATGAATCTGATCGCGATTCTGAGAATCCGTTGGGCGCAGTCTATGAGCGTATCGCCACTACGCCTGAAGCCCGTCTCAATCTTTACCACGAGATTAATAAGGATAACGCGAGGACGGAAGATTCTAATGGTGATTTAACTAATCAAACTCTAGAAGTAGGAATTTCTCCAGACGGCGATTTTTATGAGCGCAATGCAACAGAACGTCGCCCTAGCGAAAGTTTACAGGCTTCTACCGAGGCGATTCGCGCTATGAAGCACCTTCTCGAGATGCTGGAGACGAGCGAAATTTTTTCCGGGCTACGCCAGCGTGCCGCCGAAAAAGGCATGACTGCGCTCGAGTATCTAATTGATGGCTATGAAAATCCCACAGTTTCTGATCTTTTGTCTCGCACTGGCGAAGAAATGACCGAAGAAGAAGTCGAGGAAATTATTACTGAGCTCACCGAGCAAGAGAAAATAGCTGCAATAGAAACAGAAGACAAAGAGCTGTAATCTCTAAAATATTATTTTAGTATTGACTTTTTACGTATTGTGTGCTACAATAGAGACAGAAGGCGTAATCCGACCGTAATCGGATAGCTTTTGCATGCATAAAATGCATAATTTAATTTAGGAACGAAAAACGTAATCTCAAGGAGGGGTAAAGATGAAAAAAGAGCTAATGAAGAGCTGGGTAACATGGAAAGAACAGATATCACGTGGACGGGAAGGGCAACTTATTACTAATCGTCGAGCGTTCACGGGAATCCTGATGTTTCGGGCGGCACGTAGCTGGGATAAACATGGCTTTTTCAAGCATAATTCACTGGAATTTAATTGTGTTGAGATTAAAAGTAAAGGTTCTCCTAGTCAAGGTACATCAGCTTTAGAGGACCTTTTGCAGTCCCACAGTGGCAAAGATTCCTTTTGGATTAACCTGTTGCGTGGTTATCTGGACGAGCAATATCAGCTCTGGCACATTAATGGTGAGCTCGACCACGGTGACAAGAAGTATATCGAAAAGATTTGTCTGGATAAGGCATAACTAAATAATCTCGGGAGGTGAGATATGCAGGGAGCGACCGTTCACTTGCAGCGCAAAGAAAAAGCGCGCTGCGAGGACGAATTCGCCAAGCTGGAACCAAAGCTAGAGCGAATTAGTCTTACCGCGAGAAGCGCAGATTGCGATGACGGTTTTCGTGAAATCTGGATTTTCGATCCGCAAGCATTATCGTTCGAGAAAGCGACCGATGTGGCTTATCAAACCACGGATATTTATACTGTCTGTGCTGGGCGAGGCTGCTTGCATTGCAAGGTTAATAATCGTGGTGTGTTTATGATTCGGCAGTTGGCACGACTGGCAGATAAGCTGTTTGAGATTTCCGAACAGGAGTTCTTTGCCGCCGATATTGATTGTCTACTCGATGTAGATTTTGAGACACATCTTGTTATGGTTACCTTGCGTAGCGGCAATGTTTTGCCGTTTGATCTTGACGATGATGACATTGTCGACACGTTATATCAGGCTTTAATCCTTGAGAGTGAGAAAATTCCTTAGCCCTGCCAGTATTATCTTGGCAGGGTGTTTTTTGCTTAGATTTCGCCACTGGATAGTTGACAAAATGATTTACCTGTGCTAATGTAAAGGTGAAGGCTTCGAGTGAAACAAGAAATTGGTCAGCTCGAAAAATCGTTATTTAAGAAGAGGAGGGCAACATGAGTTTAGCAGATGTGAAAACTACTAATTATTTCGTTACCGAGCATTGTGGCTGGGTGCTATATTCTTTTCAAGGTGAAGAGGTTGCGCCTTATCCAAAGAGGGAAGGCTTCTATTTCGAGGCTTGCCGTATTTTAGACCCACGAGGTTTTAGTACTTACGGTGAGGTTAAATATGCCGTGAAGTCACTCAAAATGCGCGATGGTTCAGAGCCAGATTTGAGCAAGGTTGCTAGTATGTATCCTGCTGCAACTCGTATAGAAAAGGTTAACGAGGCTGCTCAGAGATTCATTTTTGGGCATTTTGCCAATGATTTTCGCTTAAGCGCAATAACTGTTGGTGGGCGGGGGCTTATTCTGGAGTTTTACAACCGGCGTGAAAATGCTTGGAAACGAGTGTGGATCAACCTAAATCAGCTGGAGAAGCTGCGAGTGGAGGTGGAAATACCAGTTCTTAACGAGAAGAATGAGTTGCAGACGAAACAGTTGATATTATCTTCTCTGCTGCATACTGAAGAAGAAACTTGGGAGGTAGTCGTTGAGGATCACGGAGATCTTAGATTATATTACCTTGAGCCGACGTTTGATGGTATTCCGCCGCAAGCGACAATTTTACAGTACGCTAAGTTGCGGCCGTCAAACAGAGCAATGGTATAGGGAAACTGAGAAAAGGTACGTGGCTGCCGAGTAGCAATCTGAGAGGCGCGATAAAGCTACAGCCTTGGAAGGTATCAGTTTGCCGTTAGATCGCTCATGATTAACCTCAAGATAAAACCGCAGGGAAACTTGCGGTTTTAAAAATGATTTACGCTGAGACTGGCCTGTGCTATAATAAGAATAATTAATAAAGGAGTTTTATGGCAGATTTTAATAAAATTTTGACCCCTGGGGATTATGATAATGGTGAGATTAATGTTGTAGTAGAGATTCCAACTGGCTCTAATCACAAGATTGAGTGGGACCGCAAGAATGCCTGTTTTATGCTTGACCGGATTGAGCCGATGGCTTTTGCTAAGCCTTGTAACTATGGTTTTATTCCACAGACTTTGGATGAGGATGGAGATGAGCTCGATGTGCTTCTGATTACTGATCAGCCACTGACTACCGGTATTTATACAAAGGCTCGCATCTTGGGTGTGATGAAATTCATGGATAGCGATGAAGTCGACGATAAGATTATTGCCGTAGTCGAAGACGATCGTAACAGCGGTGACCGCTATCAGACTATCAATGATCTTCCAGCGCAGCTGATTAAGCAGATCGAGTTCCACTTTAGCCACTATAAGGATTTGAAGAAGCCAGGCTCGACTCTTG
>CAZVTE010000112.1:0-3786 GCA_964629705.1 uncultured Candidatus Saccharibacteria bacterium
CTACTTTATTACTAATCATATTACCCTTCACCCACTTTACTTTGTGCGGAGTGGGTCGCTAGGAATAAACCGTAATTTACTATGGCAACCAAATCACAACGGCTACCTCATGACTTCAACCGCCCAATCTTCAATCAACGATATTTACTTTTTACTTTTCAGTAATACAGCAATATACATAACTGGTGGCGAGCGATTTGATATCCGTTGGGGTGGTTTTTCTCGCCGCTAGCCATGGAGAGAAAATCCACCGCCACGAAGCTCCCATGCTACCGGAAAAATCTCATTAAAATTAGTCGCAAACGAATACCCCTCAGAACCACCCCCACACGTAGTCGATGACCAAATGCGTCCATAATTACCTATCGCTTGATTATCTTCGCCAATTCTTCCACTCTTCACAACATAAAAAGGATACAAATAAACATTTGCGACAGCAGATGGGTTCACTGCATAATAATACCCCAGACTATTTTTCGTATACTCACTCCACCCATACTGCCCCAGCAGATAGGCAAAACTACCGTTTACTAATTCTACTTCTGACGCTCACGATAAGCATAAGTATCTGTATCCACAGAAATCACATCACCCGTCTTAATAAACGCCGGCACTTTCACCACCACGCCAGTTTCAAGCGTTGCATCTTTTTGTACCGAGCTAGTTGTATCACCTTTTACGGCAGTTTCCGTATAAGTAACCTCAAGCCAAATATTTTTTGGTAATACTAAGTTAATTGCTGTACCATTATAAAACTGAATTTCCATCTCATCGCCATCTTTCATGAAGTCTTTTGCATCCCCTACCATATCAGCTGATAATTCATACTGTTCAAAAGACTCTGGATCCATAAAATAGAATTTTTCGTCATCTTTATAAAGATATTGCACTTTTTTCGTCGTCACTTCAGCTGGCTCAATTTTTTCCTGACCCTTAAAAGTTTTTGGCAATAACGCACCTGTAATTAAATTCTTCACTTTTACATTTACAATCGAACCACCACGCCCCATCACTTTTTGCGAATATTCCACCACCTTATATGGCTGCCCATCAAGCGTAATCAATACATTTTTCTTTAAATCAGTTGGTCCATACATATTTTCACCTTTCTCATAACTTTTTAATCATTACATTTATTATTTTATTATACAGGAGTCAATTTCCCCTAAATTAACTTCTATACAATATTTCGCCACAATTCCCTTGAAGCTTACTGTTCCCCTTGAATCAGAATCATCCCTTGAAATCATTATTTCCCTTGAGCCTTGATTCTCCCTTGAACTATACAAAATCCCTTGAATAGTCATATTTCCCTTGAACTACACTATCCCCCTGAATCCATACATATTCAAGGGAAACCATTAGTTCAAGATAATCCTTCACCATAGCAGAATCTAATTCTCGGTGATTGTGAGTGAAGTGTTAGGAATACAGAGAATATAATTTTGAATCATCTCGGAGCTATTGCTTTCCCACGGCAGCTATAATTTTGAATCATCTTCGAGATAGTTCTAGGAAAGAGCGCAGCCCACAAGGGAGTTGTACTTCATGGTACTACTCCCGCGGACTACAGCTCTTGACAACGAAATATCCGAAGAGGGGCAAAATTACTAACGTTCAGCAACAAATGGTAATAATGCTAAATGCCTCGCCCTCTTCACGGCAACCGCCAACTGCCTCTGTTGTTTCGCGGTCAAGCCTGTCTTAGAAATTGGCTCAATTCTTCCATATACATCAATATATCTCTGTAATGTCTTCACATCACGATAATCGAAATACATATTCGGATTACTTTTTACTTTTCTCATTTTGATTCTCCTCTTTACTCTAATTTGCCTAGAACGGAATCTCGTCTAGGTCAATTTGATCATCGGGCACATCATCCGGCGTAATATCACTACCAAAATCATCGCCTGTACTACCCGAAGATTTGCTAGATTTAGCACTAGACCCACCACCAGAATAGCTGGACCCACCAGCACCGCCATCTGCCGGACCACCACCGCCAATAAAGTTAAAATCGTCTACCACAATCTCAACTCTCGAACGCTTTTGCCCGCTTGTCTTATCGTCCCAGCTATGTTGCTCAATACGACCCGACACCAAAATAGCTGAACCTTTATGCATATACTGGTTAATCGTTTCACCAGTCTTTCCCCATGCCGTACAATCCAAGAATGAAACCGTTTCTTGCAAACTACCATCCGTCCCCCTAAACCCACGATTCACCGCTACGGTAAATCCACAGGCTTGCGCACCACTTGGCGTTGCTCTCATTTCTGGATCTCTTGATAAGTTACCAGCGATAATAGCCTTACTAAATCCTCTCATTTATGCTTCCTCCTTAGCTACAGCTTCCGCCGCTTCAACAGTTTCCACCTCTTCTTCGTCACTTGGACGACTCGCCTGTCTTGCAGCCTGCTTCGCTAAGGCTTTCAGCTTCTTCTCGTCAACAACTACCAACAAATGTCGTAAAATTTCATCCGTAATATTGAGCGCACTCTCAATCTTAGATGGTGCAGTTGTAGGTAATTGCAACTCATAGTAATAATATACCGCAAAGTCCTGTCCTTTGATTGGGTAAGCCAAACGCTTCTTCCCATCGACAACCTCTTTGGTAATAGTTCCACCATTTTTCTCGACTAAATCCTTCACCTTATTGATGGCTGGTTCTGGATTCATCTCCAAATCTGGGTGAACCAAAAACGTAAGTTCGTAATCTTTCATTACAAAAACTCCCTTGGTTATAGCAGATACAGCTCTCTCACCTATCTGCTGAGCTAATATTCCCTCTTATTATAGCACACCAACACCCCAAAATCAATATCCACTTATAATGCTACCGACATCCCTACGCATGCCATATTCAACCAATCTCCTCGGACATCAAGCGCTCCCCTGCCACTATTCTTCCGTCCCACTTGCCATCTGCATAAACTCTTCCATGCTAGAAATCAGCACTTCACGTGGCTTATGCCCATTCGCCGGACCAATTACATCAATCTCCTCTAGCCAAATCGCAAGACCAGATACAAAACCATGCCCCTTCCCTAGCCAAGTTTGCAACATTGCTGTAGAAAACTTACCATTCTTCAGCATAATCTCCACTGCTTTCTGTACTGTTGGATCATTCGGATCAAACTTTCGTGCCAAACCTGCTGGACCAGCAATCTTGCCACCGCCAACCTGTACTGGCTGCGCCACCACTTCTTCATTATAATTCGGCTCACGCTGCTCTCTCAAGAAATCCGTCACCGCCAAAATCTCCTTATCTTCTGCAAACGCACTCTGAATCCTTCTCGGTTTGCCACCCATTTCCGTCGTCAACATAATCATATCACCCATACCGAGCAATTTTTCTGCTCCACTCTGCCCCAAAGCCACACTTGACTCTGTGAAATTAGTGACTTTAAATACAATACGCGACGGCACATTACTCTTAATTAAACCAGTAATCACCTGCACTTTTGGACTCTGCGTTGCCAGCACTAAATGAATTCCCGCTGCACGCCCTTTCTGCGCAATTCGTACAATCAAAGCTTCAAGATCCTTCCCCGCCTGCATCATCAAATCTGCCATCTCATCCACAATAATCACGATAAACGGCATCTTGCCACCATTATGCTGCTGGTCATTACCATCCTCGTCTTTAACTGTCACTTTACCGCCACTCGCCATCTTTGCATTGTAATCGTCAATTTTCTTTACCTTTTCTTTTGCCATCAAAGTATAGCGCCGCTCCATCTCATTCACCGCCCAGCGCATCGCCGAAAGCGACTTCTCCAC
>CAZVTE010000113.1:0-3718 GCA_964629705.1 uncultured Candidatus Saccharibacteria bacterium
CAAAGAGAGTTTTCCATAGCAAAACCTCGATTGTTTAAGAAAATGTGGGAAAACCAAAAAACTACCACTGGTTAGAGAGTTTTACTCGGTGTGGCCTTGCTCAATGTTTCGTTTTTTCTTCTTCATCCTTTTGATAAACCTCACCCGTTTGGTGACATATGTAGACTGCTTCTTATAAGCTAAAAAGAATATGGTTATGTCGCAGATTGACGCCCAAGCCAGTGCATCAATAATGCTCGATGCACTGCTAGTAGCCTTGAGTGATAAGATAACAAGGCTATAAACTCCAACTACCACCATCGTGCGATACAAGTCACGATATTGAGCTAGTATCGTGACTTTAGTATCCTGACTCTCAGCATCACAAAAATCCTCATAGGGAGCTTTTTTAACTTTCTTGCCAGGAATCCACTTCATTATAGGCTCAAGAACTACAGAGCCAGTTCGTGAGGCGAATAACCCAAATATATACGAGGCAGCCAGAAAAATGATAATACCAAGAACGGAACTGATAATTGCCAGCTCAATATTTAGCGCCCAACAGAACAAGGCACACATTAAGGCCCCTGGTATAATCATATTGGGTAACTCGTAGCTAGAAATCTTTTCTAGTAGGTTCACTAGCCCTTCTCTCCTTTCTTATTTCTATATTATATCATAAAATGGAGAGCTATTTCAGTGAAGCTCCGCAAAGAGCGCTGTTTTGCTCACCCAAAAAAACCAATCAAAAGCTAAATCTTTTGGTGTGGTGTGAAAGTGGGGACTTAGGGTGGTCATCGAAATGCGGAGGGAGATGGTATTAGTTTAAGACCTGGAATGGAATGAAATGGAACTAAGAAGACAATCCGTTATGATATAATAGGAACAGGATGAATAAGAAATTTAAAACCCCTACACCCAGAATATATCTTGAAAAATTTCTTGAAGATTTTGGAAATAAATCTACAGTTTATACTGCATTGGTTGAAGCAATAACCAATGCAGTGGACGCTATTCGTAACTCAGGCAATAATGCAAACGGCCATATAGATGTGCGAATAGAACGCGATGCGACATTAATTGATGGTCAGAATGCTCCAATAAGGAAAATTACTATCGAGGATAACGGAATTGGGTTCACGGAAGATAATCGTAACTCCTTTAACACATTGTATAGTCAGCTCAAAAGTTCGGAAGGCGGCAAGGGGCTTGGCCGTATGTTTTATATTAAATATTTTCGCGATGTCACCATTAATAGCATTTATTTGGTCGAAGGTAGCTACTATAGTCGAAATTTTCGCTTTGGAAGAAAATATGACATTATAGAAGAGGAAGAAAATGGGCATATTGCGGGCGATGATTCGTATTCAACTGGAACAACATTAACACTATCGGGCTATATAGGTAAAACGACATTTAATGACGGAGCAGGAATCTTTGCTCATCGCATATTGGAAAAAATACTAAACTATTATATTGACGATGCATTGAAGATGCCCAAGATTACCATCCACGACGGTAGTGAAACTATATGCTTAGATTCATTAATTGGCAATAATGAGCTTTGCGACATTTGTAAAAAAGATTGTGGTAATTTTACTATTAAGGATCAAGAGTTTCACTATCAAATGTTTGAGCTTCGAAGGGTGTATACTCAAAAAAGTAAGATATTGTTAACAGCCAACAGTAAGGTCGTCACAGAGACGAAGATAGAAAACTATATCCCAGAATTTGCTACCGATTTTGTGTCTACCGATTCTGATGGCCAAGATTCTAAATATATAGTACGTTTTTATGTCTATGGTAATTATCTTGATAAAAATGTCAACAACGAGCGAACGGAATTCAATTTTGCCGATGAAGCCGATATGGTATTTAGCGTTGGGAAAAAAGATATCGAAAAGCAAACCGCCCTAGAGGCAAAACGTTTGTTAGGGTACGAGGTTAAAACTCGTCTAGAGGCAAAAAGACAGAGTATAGAGGAATATGCAGAGCAAAATGTATGGTATAAACCATATGTTCAATACTTAGATATAGAACAGTTAAAGATGAATTTGTCGAATGAGGATATTGAGAATGAGTTGCATCTTGCTAAATTTAGACAAGATAAAACGAGACGAGAGAATGCTAATAAAATATTCGATTTTAATCTTCCTAATAAAGATTTTTCAGTGAAGACTCAAGTTGAAAAAATAGTAGATGCACTTACGGAGACCGATAAAAGTAATCTTGCTGAATATATTGCATCGCGACAAACAGTATTGAGATTATTCGAGAAGGCTCTACAATGGGATTCGGAAGAAAAATATGAAAAGGAGTGCGTCTTGCACGATATTATTTTCCCAAAGAACAGGGATTCGTCTAATACTGACTACTCCGAGCATAACCTTTGGATTATTGATGAAAAATTAAATTTTACATCATACTTGTGTTCTGATAAACAGGCTTTTACTGAGTCTAAGGATAGACCAGATATAGCGGCTTTCCATTACCCAGTATCGTATAGAGGAGCAAATGAAACCCAAAATCCAGTTAGCATTTTTGAGTTTAAAAGGCCTGGTAGATTTGATTTTATTCGTAAGCCAGAAGATGATCCTGTCGAGCAAATTGTACGATATGTAAAACAATTTCGTGATGGCAAAATTAAGACACCAGAAGGCCGAGAAGTCTTTGTGAGCGAAAATACGCCATTTTATGGATACGTTATTGCCGATGCAGATAAGGAAGTACGTGATTGGCTTTTGGATGTAAAGGATATGAAGGCTTTGCCAGATAACCAAGGTTGGTTCGACAACCGTATCAATATGAATCTCCATATTGAATTTATTACTTGGGAAAAACTTCTAAAAGATGCTGAGATACGACATAGAATATTTTTTGAAAAATTAGACATCTGTTAAGAGCTACACTTGATAATGCCCAATAACCTCATGAGGCGATTAGGTGTAATGGTTCCTACCCTGCACTAATTTTCTCCAAATATAAAACTGCTCCTATCATAAGCAAAATATATTGGATTTCCATTCAGTAGCTCATCTTCAATTGCAGTTCTGACTTCCTGTACTGTGGTCCACCATTATTGAGTTACAAAGAGAGATATTGTCTTATGATAATATCTCTCTTTTTTGATATTATATCCTACTCTTCCAGAGTAGGTTTTTGTTCCATCGGGGCTTCAATATTCGCTTGATTGAAGTTCTGTAGAGTAAAAACGGCTACGGGAATCCCTAAGTTTAGTATTATTAAAAATTCGGTAGGTAAAGCCTAGAGATTAACAATAATGGCAGCGGAGAGAAAGCACCTGCAACCGTTCATCAGCAGCGGCTGGGTAAATCAAAGTGTTACCGAAACAGTAATCGAGTGCCACGCCCGCAAGACTCCAGGTTGCGCTGGACCAATATACACCCCAATTGCCAGCTCCACTTAGCGCACCATTGCGTGACAACCACCCACTGCCGACTCCGTAGAGCGGAATTAAACGTGCGTCTTGAACCGCATTAGGATTAGATGCATAATAATCATCCCAAACACCATTTTTCTGAGAATGCTCATTCCAACCATATCTACTTAATAGATAACCGTAGTCGCTATCTACTGTGATAACTGGCGCTTCATTGGCATTTCTCGCGCTCGTTGCCATTTTCCAGCCTTTAGATTAGTATTATAGGAATGTTAAGTATGTACGGGTTTAACCTCGTAGGAGACGAGAGGAATAAAAATGTTTTACATTTTTATTTCC
>CAZVTE010000114.1:0-3713 GCA_964629705.1 uncultured Candidatus Saccharibacteria bacterium
GAAGCGGCGGTAAGCGGGCAAGAGGTTGTAACTATAGAAGAGGCGGAATCTTCAGTGATGCCAGAAGCTCCAGAAGATTCGATGGTAGCTGCACTGCAGGCAGAAAAGTATTTTCTCAAGCGAAACTTAGAGCGCTACCAGGCTTATCAAGAACTGCATCCTGATTTATCTTGTAGCATAATTGTGCGAGATGTGAATTCGAACTTAGACAAAACAAAGTATGTAGATGTTGAAGCGGCGGATTTATCGCATGGTTATCTTAGTATGATTAATAAATATAATTATCTAGGTGAGTATGCACCGGATGATTTAGTAGAACTAGGCGCGAGCTATGGTAGTGGTCATAACATGTTGCGGCGAGAGGCGGCAGAGGCGTTTTGGCGGATGGCGGATGCAGCGCGAGCAGATGGTATTTCCCTTAGAAATGTTTCGGGTTACCGGAGCTACGCCGTGCAGGAGGGGTTGTATGCGAGCTATAGTGCGCGTGATGGTGCAGCACAGGCGGATACTTATTCTTCGCGGGCGGGATACTCGGAGCATCAGGCGGGGTTGGCGACTGACATTAACTCGGTAGATATGAATTTTCAGTACACGCCGGAATTTGCGTGGCTGACGGAGCATGCGGTAGAATATGGTTTTATTTTGCGCTACCCAGAGGGTTTGGAGGAAATTACTGGGTTTTCGTATGAACCGTGGCACTATCGTTATGTGGGGATGGAGGCGGCGCAGCAGATTAAGGCTGAAGGTATCACTTTTGACGAATATTATGCTTATTATGTGATTGGAGATGTTGAATGAGTAGTGCGGCGTTTTGGTGGACTTTTGTTGTGGAGGGTCTAGTGATTTCAGTGATTGGTTCGCTACTACATTTTGTTTATGAATGGACGGGGCGACGGCGTTTGGTGGCGGTATTCGCGGCAGTAAATGAAAGCACTTGGGAACATATTAAACTGGCGCTGTCGAGTATCTTTCTGTGTACGCTGGTGGATATTTGGTTTTTTGGTGATAATCCGAACTATTGGTTGGCGAAGAGTGCTTCTTTACTAATGCCAATAGTGATAATTCCTTTAATATTTTATAGTTACACACATTTTACGAAAAAGCCAATTTTGCCAATTGATATTGGTTCGTTCGTGGTAGCGAGTTTTTTGGCAAGCTTGGCTTTTGTAGTGGTGCTAAAATTGCCGCCAGTAGGGGTGATTGGTGGCGTAGTGAGTGCAGTGATTTGTATGATAATGATTGCAGCGATTTTATTGTTGACGAAATTCCCGCTGCGTGGCTGTTTTCTATTTGAAGATCCGATTACGCATGAATATGGCTACGAAGGGCAGCCAAGGTATCACAAGAAACATAAACATAAAAATAAGGGCCAGCAGCGCCAGCCCAAAAAGTAAAAATAGTCTTGTCTTAGAATTTACAGATTTCTGGTAGCGGGTTTGTATGTTTGCGCGTCAGTGCAGTGGCATAGGTCGGTGATACTGATGAGCCGGTGGTGTCACCCTGGAAAGCATCGATCTGACCGATTGACTGAAAACCTAATTGCTGATACATGCTGAGCGCATTTGTGTTTTCGTTTAGGCAGTAGTGATAGCAGCATTTGAACCCGGCCTGTTCTTGATGGTAAAGGAATTTGCCATAGAGTCGTGAACCAATTTTCTGACGACGCATTTCCCTGTCTACTCCGAGATAAGCCCCAAAAATCATTTTTCTGGGCAGGTTGTGAATTGCTTTAATGCTATTCTCAATTAGCCGCCGAACAGTAAAGTCGTAGGCGTGATTAATCGCTTTCAGTGCAGTGTAATCATAATTAAATTCACTATGTTTGTCGAAAGCTACTAAAATTGCACGAATAGTTCCTTGGTACTCGGCTACCCAGATATGATGGTAGTTAAAATAACTACCAGTGTCAGCGATAAGTTTAGCCAAAATGCTAATTCCCTCTTCCTTGTGATTATTAAACCAATACGGAAAAATATAGGGATCAGTGTCGTACAATATCGCGGCTATACGCTTGAACGGGTCGTCGGCTTGGGCGCGGCGGATGATTAGACCATCATTCTCTAAATCCTGAGACGTAAAATTGACATTTGATAATTTTAAAGTTCCCTTCTCCATAATGTCACCTCCTGTTTTGGTTGGAGAAAAAGATTTAAGGTACGCTTCTCTTTTCATTATACCATACTTTTCTATAAAAATCAATACTTTTTTGGAAAAATTGGTAAAATATGTTAGAATATGATAAATTTTCGAGAAAAAAGCAAGTAAATGTTGAGAATATATTGACTTTTCTAGCTATGTGTGATATAATGGGAGGATAGGTTATTTTTTGTAGTAAAAAATTGTTCATTTAAAGAAAGGTGGTATTGATTATGGCTAATTACTGTTACGATGGTTACGGAATTCGGAAAGAATTGCTGAACAACCAGAAAGCGCTGGAGGATTTGAGAGATGTGATAATGAAGCAGTATTTCCCAGAAGAATTTGTAAAACAGCAGATTATTGCAGTGAATCATTTCACATATCCTAATGTTGCGAAGCAGAATGAAGGTCTAAGTTTAGTGATTTTGGGCGATGGCAAACATTTTACTTGCCATACCTATCCGCAGCGTGGGATTGTGTTTGCAGATTTGTGCTTGCCGGCAGGCGAAGTAGCGCATAATTTTCATGCACAGCTACAGGTGGTGTTCCGGGCGGAGAGTTTTGATGATTGCATGCGCAACTCTAGACCTGGTAAATACGGCAAACACGTAGTAATGCGGTTTGATTGCTGCTGGAGATTGTCAGAAGCCTTGCAGATAGTCGAGAATATTCGCGTCACTTTGGAAATGTCAAAGCTTGGCGACACTCTCGTGCGGGCGCATGCGGAGGACTTTGATATTCTGCAGCCGATTGTAGAGTCACATATTGCTTTGCACGTAGATGAGACCAAGCGGCAAATGACATTGGATATTTTCTCCTGTCGAGATTTCGAGGAAGAAATTATTCGTGGCACTCTGCAGCCTGTAACTATGCAACTGGTGCAGCGCGGAGTTGATTTTGAGAAGGAGGGGAATAATGGCAAGCATGGAAATGGTGCAAGAGAATGATATAAACCAACAGGAAGAATGGTTGCCGGATAATACAGAGATTAGCTTTGGTCCATCGTTGGAGCAAATATATGTGGCGGGTCCAAAAGCAAGAGAACTTATTGAATATACTATTTCGGACCAGTATGACTTAGATGGTGACCAGATTACCGCAGCGGTTGCGGATTGGCATTCGAAGAAGTTTGCTGACAATTTGTATGCGTTATCGGTTTTGCAGGGGCGGCGCAAGAATTGGCTGCTCTATCATGCAGAAGTTTTTGCGGAACAGGAGATTCTGCGACTGAAATATTTTAATATCAAGACTATGGCGGAGGGGCGGATTGATTTGTGGATTCAGACGCTTAGTACGAGGACGTTAAGTCTTGAATACCTTGATAAGACTGATAACGCTTGCGTGAGAAGACTCGCGAGTTTGGCTTTTAATCTCCAAGCGAAGTGTCCTGAGGGTGAAGTAGCGGCGGATCTTGTAGAAAGGTATGTATGTAATAATGATGACGGTAAGACGACATTGACCGAAAACCAGTATCTGATTTACTATGGTCGAGATGAAATAAAACATATCAAAACAGTTCAGTTGCTGTAGTAAAGAATAATTGGTATCACTAGAAAATGCTCGGTTCTGCCGGG
>CAZVTE010000115.1:0-3675 GCA_964629705.1 uncultured Candidatus Saccharibacteria bacterium
CACAAGGGCGATGAGCGAGCTAGAAATCAGATAGCCTGAAAGCAAAATCATAAGAGCGGCAAAAATAAAGTACAGCAGAGCGTAAAACGGCGTTGCCAGAAAATCAGTGATAACCGCTGCATTATAGGTAATAATCACCAGAAAGAGCGGGATTAGTTGTATAAAGACGACTAAAAACAGAATCGCGGTAGAGATTAGTGGGGCACAGGCGTTGTATAGCCCATCTCGCATTTTAGGCTTACGACCGGAATAGAAGTGACGCAAGAGATAAATCACGGTCAGCCAGATTATCAAAAAAATCATGATCGTAAAAATGAGACCGATTTCGTCCATGTCACGGTTCAAACCACCGGTAGTAACAGTTGAAACCAGCAAAACTCCGGCTTTTGCAAAGTTCCCTAATCTGAAACCAGCCGAAGTGCCCTCAATATCTCCGTCCAAAGCCTCGCTGACTTGCTGATATAAATCTTCGCTAAGTAACCCCACTAACAATATATAAGAAAACACCGCTAACAATACTAGAGGCAAAAATGTGCGCCAATGTTTAAAAATGTCTTTAAAGGTATTGACGGCGTGACTCAAAAGCCCTGGGGCAATAAAACTACGGCGATAATCTTCACGATAACTCCGTCTAAAGCTTTTGTGTAAGTGAACGTGTTTTTTGCGCTCAGCTTGGACCTTCTGCCACCAACCAAGAATGACCTGCTTCAGCTTCGTGAAACCGTTCTGCTTAGTTTTGGTCTTCTTAGAAGGTTTGCTTGCCACGCTCAAGCCTTTCTATACGTTTTTCAATGGGCGGATGTGTACTAAACATACTGCCGATAGCGCTCTTTTTCATGGGATTATTGATAAATAAAGCTTCGGTGGCGGCATTTTGCTTATGCATCGGACGCGAGTGAGTATCAAGCTTTTTGAGAGCAGAAATCATACCCTCAGGGTAGCGCGTAATATTTACCGCGGAGGCATCGGCCAGATATTCTCGTTCTCTAGAGATGGCTAGTTGCGCCAGAGAGGCAGCAATCGGCGCCAAAATTGAGACGAGCAGCATGACAATTAAACCAATCGGGCTACGGTCATCGTTATCACGGTCGTTCGTATACCAGAGCATTCTCAAGCCTAAGTCAGCAATAAAACCCACGATGCAAACTAAACCAAAAGTAATCATAGAGACTCGGATGTCGTAATTTTTGACATGGGACATTTCGTGAGCCATAACAGCAGTCAGTTCCTTACTATCCATAATATCAAGCAAACCGGTGGTAGCAGCAACAATTGCATGATTTGGGTCGCGACCAGTAGCAAAAGCGTTTGGCGCTGGATCGTCAATGATATAGACCTTCGGCATCGGTAGACCAGTGGTAATAGAAAGATTCTCAACAGTATTATATAATCTTGGATTATCTTTTTTCTTGATTTGCTTAGCGCCAGTCATAGCGACAGCTAAGGAAGAAGCTGCAAAATACTGTATCACGGCATATACCACAGCGATAGTAATTACCCAAGCGGTAATCCACCAGTCATTCAGCCAATAGGCAAAGGCAGCTCCGATCAAAGAAATAACCGCCACAAAACCGACCATGATATACACGGTATGGCGTTTGTTAGCGGCTATTTGTTTATACATAATATATTATTATATATCACGAAACCCTAAGAGTCAAATTTTACCTCGGGAGCGTGCTCAACTTTTTCCTTCTCGCTTTCAGCGACATCATAATATTCTCGCTCTTTAAAGTGACCTAGTAGATTATTGATAATGTTCGATGGGAAAAGTTTAATTTTAGTATTAAGCTCCTTAGCACCTGCATTGTAAAAACGGCGTGCGGCCTGGATTTTATCTTCCGTATCAGAAAGCTCGCTGGATAACTGCTGGAAGTTCGTATTAGCCTTAAGCTCTGGATATGACTCAGATACCGCCATTAACCGAGAAAGCGCGCCTGTGAGAGACCTATCTGCCTCCGCATTGCTCTCCACGGTGCGAGCGCCCATCATCTTTGCACGGGCATCTGAAACGGCTTTAATCGCCTCGGTCTCATGCTTAGCATAGCCCTTTACCACTTCAACAAGATTGGGGATTAAGTCCGCACGACGTTTTAGTTGCACGGTAATATCTGACCATGCCTCATTCACGCGTTCATTTAATTTAACTAAACTATTATAAGTACTCCAAACGATTGCGATTAGCAAAGCTAGGACTACAAGAATAATAATTGTAACAATTAGTCCAGTAGACATAAAAACTCCTTTACTAATTCTAGTATAGCACAGTATATAAGCTTAGGCTAGACATTTTTATAGATTATTTACTGGAAAATACTGTCAAGTACGCCGGTAGTCATCATAATCATGAATGACACCACAGCAATTACAAGATAAATAATTAGAACACAGAAATTGGAGCGGGCAAAATTGCGCACGTTAATATTACTAGCGGTAAGTGCGAATACAATCAAACAAATCCAGCCAATTAGCGGAATAGAGAATAAAATCTCATATCCAAAGTATCCCCACATGGAAATTGGACGATATTCTTCCGGAATACGTTCGATATCATACATGCTTGCCATTTTTAAAAACTCCTTTTTATTTTTTCTTAATACTAAGATAAACCATCTTAAAAATAAGTGCAAGCGTTTTTTAAGTTACTTTTATTAAAACTTAATAAAATCTTATTCTTAGCTGCGGGCAGCGCCATCAACAGAAAGGATATTACCAGTGATGTAGCTCGCCATATCACTAGCCAAAAAGACAAAGGCATTAGCGATGTCACGCGGTTCGCCGATTCGACCAAGCGGAATTGTTTTAATTAATGGCTCGATAGTTTCTTTTGGTAAACTAGCTACCATATCAGTATTTGTAACTCCTGGAGCCACAGCGTTGACACGAATCCCAAAGGACGCTAATTCCCTAGCAAGTGATTTCGTTAAGCCATTAACGGCAAATTTGCTAGCTGGATATCCCACGCCAGCTGGTTGACCATAGATACTTACCATAGATGAAGTATTCAGAATTACACCCCGTTTCTGCGCCTTCATGTATTTGACTACAGCTTTCGTAACATTAAACATCCCCTCAACATTAACTGCCATAATCTCGGCAAATTCTTCGACAGTAGTATCGTCAATACTTTTATTAGCAGAAATACCGGCGTTATTAACTAGTACATCAATTCTGCCATATTTATCAATAATTTCGTCAATAGTCTTTTCAATCTCAGCATAACTGTTCAAGTCTGGCCAATAGCCGTCAACCTCAATATCATCTTTCTTAAGTCCAGCGAGTGCCCTTGCGACCGTCTCTTCTCGAGAACCAAACAAAATTACCTTGGCGCCATGTTCTACGAAAGCTCGCACGGTCTCGAGTCCAATCCCTCTAGTACCACCAGTAATAATTGCAATTTGATCTTTTAACATTTTATTCCTCCTTTATAGTTTCTTTTAACGATATAATTTGCGCACCATACTTCTCAAAATCGGCTTTAACATCAGGGCGGTTCAGCCAAGCAAAACTGTCGACCTTGGTAACATACCCAACTCGTTTCTTAATTACTCTGCCAGTGGGCCTCCTAGCCTTTATATTGGCATCGCTACCATCATATTCCCATTCTTCAAGCACTAGAACGTCACCCGGCTCACATTCAAAATCTGCCACTCGGTATTCAAAAGTTTTCTCGCC
>CAZVTE010000116.1:0-1375 GCA_964629705.1 uncultured Candidatus Saccharibacteria bacterium
AAAAGAAGAAGAGAAATAATGAGCCAAGTCTCTAGAATAACTTATGCTGCAAACCATAACTAAATCTCTTTGACAATCCGACGGAGCAATATCTTCAAAATAACTACTTTTAGACCTCCTTTGAATCATTTTTGACAGCAATGCCTAAAATCCAATTCTCAAATTTCTATTATTTAACTTTCCAGAATATAAACCGTCCAAATCTAGAGTATTTATTTCTAAAGCTAGATATATTATAATGGCTTTATGTATGCAACCACCGCTATCGCCAAAAACTCGAAATTCTCCGGTCGTTTCATAGGAACTCACCAACAACTCGATAAAGTTGCTCGGCGTACGCTCACGAATTTATTACCAAAAGGGTATTATTTCCCAAGTGAATCTGCGATTTTGTACTTCGAGGGCTCTAGAGGTCCAGACGGGCTAAAACGTAAAAGCCCTGAAAGCGACGAGCCAACACACTTCTGGATTCCTGATAACGATGATGGCAAAATGCTTGACCAAATCAAGAATTATTATTGGAATCTGGAAGAATCACTTAAAACGCGTGATAATTTTCGTGCGGCTTTTGAGGCGGCGTGGCTGGCGCATTTTATTGCTGATAGTTTAACGCCGGCACATCATTTTCCGCTCTCTGATGTTAAGGAGGATTTAATGACTAATAAGGAGTTCATTAAATTTTTTGGTGAGCCAATCAAAGGGTTGATGCACGGGCAGAATGCTAAAGAAACCTTGAAAAATAATTGGAAATACTATGGTACCGGTGGTCACATGAACAAGCATTTAGCCTTTGAATATCGCATTGCACGCATGGCGGCGGCTATGCCTAACCAGAAATTACGCCCCCAGATAACGCCAGAAGAGTTAAAATGGCAAGATTTTGGTAAAGAAATTAGTAAGACCGTCAAAGAAGTGCTTAATTTAGATTTATATAATGAATTTTGTCAAATTGGTTGGACTCCGCACGTTGAAATAACGATTCGTAATTATTTGTTGCCACTTGTGGTTAAAGAGATTACATTAGCATGGTACTATGCTAGTATAGAAGCTTATGGCCTAGCAGACCAGCCAGAAGGGGAATTGTAAATGCCCAAAAAAACATACTTAAGTGATAATTCGAGCAAACGTGTTACAAATCTGTCCATTCAATCAGGTATTTTTAGAGGTATAAAACTAAAATCACCTCAGAGCAGCGTCACTCACCCTATGGGCTCTAGGGAAAAAATAGCATTATTTAATATGTTGACGCCATATTTGGAATCTGCAACCGTACTTGACCTTTATGCTGGTTCTGGTGCATTAGGGTTTGAAGCCTGGAGCCTAGGTGCTAAAGCTGTGGTTTTTGTCGAAAAAAATCCTCATGTTGTACAAGTTG
>CAZVTE010000116.1:1393-3620 GCA_964629705.1 uncultured Candidatus Saccharibacteria bacterium
TACCACTAAATTACACTTATGCTTGCGAGATTAAGGAAATGAGTGCTGTGCAGTTTTGCAGCAATGAAAATCATGCTGAGCAATTTAATCTTATTCTCGCCGATCCGCCTTATGATCATTTTGTAATCACTGATTTTGTAAATTTTGCTCAGGTGTTGAGGCAAGGTGGCGTGCTCGCGCTCTCCTATCCGGCAACTAAGTTTGCCGTAGCGCCATCAATTTCTGGCCTCAAACTTCTCAAATCGCGTCAATATGCCGCCGCTGGGATTGCAATTTATCAAAAAAATCCCCGAATTCAAGTATTATTACATACTGAATCCGAGGAAAACTACTAAAGTACTCGCAGAATGTCAGCTCATTTGAAAAAGCTAAACCGGTATTCGCGCTTCGATGTCTTTTCTTCGCAGCTGCGACAATATTTGATGGCGCTGCGTGCGCCTGCCAGTGCCCAGGCTCGATCTAGCCGAGACTTGTCCGCCCCCGATACGCCTATCCAGATTCGCAGCAGTTCTTTTTTATAATGATTTTCCGGATTAACATGTTGCAGGGTCAAAGCAATTGCGCCAGCGCTCAGGGTGAAGCCATTTTTCTCCCAATTATAGCTAGATTTGACATCCGCCCGAATCATGTCTAGCCGTCCGCGTTTGTGAAGCTTAAGCTTGCGCGCCATATAGGCGATTTTCATGTGCACGAAACCAAAGCAGTTGATTGAGCCAACGTTCCCGCATTCATCCTTATACTCTAAGGTATGGGTACCGAGTGGCATCAGCTTGTGTGTGACGCCATATTCGGTTACGTCCATAATTATGCTATCGCTATCCGACACGCTCTGCCCACCGAGCCATTCGTCAGCCTCGCAAGTTAATGGCACATAAAGCACTTCGATACAACCATCAGCGTTTTCCCGAAGCGTTTTGGCTGCCTGCTCACGTACCGCACGGACAATCACTTGTGAAAGTACATCTTTGTTAATATTATTAAAATAATTCTCCATAAAATCACCTCCCATATATTGTTTGGAGAATCAATCAAAGGTATAAGCATATTCTATACCCTCTATTTTACCATTATATCACACTTTTGCAAAAAATGCAATAGAAGATCCTAATTTTGGTTGATTTTATGCCAAAATATGCAAAAATGTGCTAGAAAATGCGTAAAAATATAATTTGCCTATTGACAAAAACGCACATCTGTGCTACAATGGCAAGCATCGGGGGTTGTATTTTAACATCAACTCCAAAAAATCTCAATTAGAAGAAGGGGGAATCTTTTATGAAACACGTATTCTTTGATCCAGAGGGTAACTATGTAGAGGTTTTTAGTACGGCGCAAAGATATCCACGTAACGTCGGCGAGGTGATTGCGGCGCCAGAAATGGTCTTTCAGGAGATTAAGCCTGTGGAGCTGCATCGAGGTGAAGGGACAAAACTGGAAACCTTGACCGCAATCGGCGTGCTGGGCAAGATTTATTCGCCTGACCCAAACGTGACAGCAGCGGACTATTTCCCGATTTTGTCGCAGTATGAGCGGGAAGAGGCGGGCGATTTTGGTGAACCAGAGCCGCGACGCTTCAAGTTCTGGAAACTGCGCGTTGCGACGGAGAAGCTCAGCTTTTATTTCTTCGATCGTCGTCTGGAAGAGTATAACTCCGGAGGTGGGCCTTCCGAGACGTGCGGCATTAATTCTACGATAATTCTGCCGAACGATGTTGGTCTGAATTTGGAACTGGCGATTCCGGAGGCAGAAGGCGATACTGGAGAGACCACAATTGAGCTCTCGCAGTGGATAAATGAGGACAAATACCAGAGTTGCATGCTGGACGTCTATAATTTTAAGACTAGGGAAAGCCGCGACTTCAATTGGTCTCGACCGCTCTAAAGCTTGTACACAATTTGCTGTTTCTGAGAATATTTTGAAGGAGTTGATAAGCACAGGCTCGCCACATGCTGGTGGGCCAATTTTTATGTTTTCTTTGTAGCAATTTTTTGTGAAAAGTTTTTGTATTCTTGTGGTAATTCTAGGAAAATTTTGCAATTTTTTGACGATTGGGTAAAAATATTCCTCAAAAAGCTCCTTGTAACATTTTTTGAGTGATTTTGCGAAAAAGTTTGCGAAAAGTCTGGCAAATCTGCTCGAAGTATGCTAAAATTAGTATTAGAACAAGTAATTTTGCCCCTCTAGAAAACTAGCCCGAGTGGTGAAATTGGTATACACGTATGCCTTA
>CAZVTE010000117.1:0-3422 GCA_964629705.1 uncultured Candidatus Saccharibacteria bacterium
CTTTTACTAAAAGAAAGAATTCCAACTGAACAAAAAGCGACACCGCGGAGGTGTCTTATGCCTTTACAATAGGTTACGTATTACTTCATATGAAGTTCTATATCCTTTTGTTGCGATGCCGCTTTTACTGAATACAGAATAATCACATGAAAGTAATACAATCAAAATAAATACGTATAAAAATAAACGTAACCTAAAAACATAAGACATTTTTATTGTATCATAAAAACGCCTAAACGCTAAAAACTTGTGTTGTAAAATTTACAACAATTCATTAAAAAATGCCTTTTGGGATGCCTAATCCTCATAGGATACCTATGCAATTTTGGTCAGTTATATTATAATAGATAGCATCATATGTGCGAGAGAATGTTTATGGCTAGAGTTGTAAAAACGAAGGAGTTGGTGAATACAAAATTGGCAACCAATTATGGTGGCTGGATGTATTGTGATGTGTGCGGCGAGAATATTGGTTACCTCTGCTACTCAACTTATGACAAAATAAATTTACATTATCATTGCAATTGCGGCCATCGGGGAAGTATTTTACTAGACTTCATTGATAGCGAAACTGGGCATGATTGCAGTGATGAGCTAATTACTATCAAAAATCGGCTATCTTGTCCTAGAGATAGTGAGCCGTTAATAACACTTTTGGATAAAAAATTAGCTGGATACGAATTAGAAATTACTTGCAAAAGTTGCAAAAATATTTATAAGAAAGGAAAATAAAGCAGAAAATGGTCCATTTAGTATATTGCGATGATAAATCCAAAGAGTTAAGTAAGATTTTGGACGGTAGTAAAACGATGGTAATTCGCGGTGCCGCCGGTCGGAAAATCCCGCATAGCCGCGTATTTGCCGGTGAAGAACTTTATTTTATGGAAAAAGGCAGTAAGAAAATTACTGCGAAAGCCGTAGTCAAAGATGTTCAGAACTTTGTGAAGCTTGCCGACAACGAGATTACGAAAACGATTGAAGACAACAATGACAAATTACAACTCACCGACAAACAAAAAGAGCGTTGGCGCAAGAAATGTTTATGTCTAGTAGAATTTGAGAATGTAGAAGAAATCGCGCCACTCGATTTTGACCATCAAGGCAATATGGACGATTGGCTAATTATTGATAAGATTGAAGATGTAGTGGTCGGTACGAGCATTCCGTATAATTACGATAAATCAAAATTGAAGAAATAATTACTAATTTAAGGTAGTGAGCTGCTGGTATTTTTGAATTCTGCGGGCCAGCTCCGGATAGTCAGCAAGATTGTTAGGATTTTTTGCAAATTCTCCTGCATGATGGCTAGCTTGAGCAATTAATGCCGTATCATTCAAGTTGGCAATTTGCAAATTTAGAGCACCATGCTGTAGTGCACCGTAAATCTCGCCTGGACCGCGAATTTTTAAGTCTACCTCTGCGAGATAGAAACCATCTGTGGATTTTTCTAGCTCCTTGAGGCGCTTAGTCGGCTTATCTTCTCCTGGTAGTAATAGATAACAATAAGCCGCTTGGTCGCCACGCCCTACTCGCCCTCTGAGCTGATGCAATTGCGCTAAACCGTAACCATCGGCATCTTGAATCACAATAAGATTAGCGTTCGGTACATTGACGCCTACTTCTACTACTGTAGTTGATACCAGAATCTCGATTTTTCCCTCGGCAAAATCGTTCATCACTTGATCTTTTTCATTTGTAGGCATTTTGCCGTGCAGAACCCCCACCTTAGCGTCTTTAAAGATCTCTTGCAACTTCTTCGCCTGCTTTTTGACAGAGGTAGCAATAGCCATCGGTGTATCTTCAATCAACCGGCAAATCCAGTAGACTTGTTGGCCTTTTGCTAGCATTTCGCGGATTTTAGGATATAAGTCGTCAGAAAGATTGACTTCTTGCAGGATTTTAGTAGTGATTGGTTGACGCCCAGCAGGCAATTCGTTAATAATCGAACAGTCTAAATCACCAAAAATCGTTAATTGCAAGGAGCGTGGAATTGGCGTGGCAGTCATAGACAACAGGTGAGGTGCCGTGCCTTCGGGAGATTTTAGCATCAATTTTTGCCGTTGACCAACGCCAAAACGATGTTGCTCGTCAATAATACAAAAACCGAGATTTTTAAAGACTGTATCGTCCGTAATCAATGCATGTGTACCAATTATAAAATCAATTTCACCATTTTTCAAGGCTTTTTTAATGGCATTTTTGTTCTTGGTTGCACCCGTAATTAGCGCCATACGCGGGATATGAAAACTTTTTTTGCTATTAGAGGCCATTTCCTGCCCCGTAGCAGCATTTTTACCCTGGACCTTGGTCTCATCCACCTGCTCTTTTTTCCTCTTATAGGCAGCCGCTAGACGCTTTCGTAAATCATCAAATAGCTTTACTAAACTATCAAAATGTTGCGTAGCCAGAATAGCGGTCGGCGCCAATAATGCCGTCTGAGCCCCGTTTTGAGCCGCTTGAGCCGCTGCAATCGCCGCCACAATTGTCTTGCCCGAACCTACATCACCCTGTAAAAGTCGATTCATCGGCGTACCCCTACCTAAATCTTGCAGAATCTCCCAAGTTGCTTTGCGCTGTGCATTAGTTAATTTAAACGGTAAGTTGTCAACTAAGACTTTGGTGTGTCGTGCGCTAAAAGGCAGCGGATTACTCTTTAACTTTTGATTTTCTTGCTGGTTAAGCTTAGCCGCCAGAATCAGCTCAAACAGCTCTTCATAAGCGAGATATTCGCGCCCACGCGCCACATCATCCGGATTTTCAGGAAAATGGACGTCAAATAGAGCGTCAGCTCGCTTCCCTGGTTTTACAAAATCTGGTGCTTCTGGCGTAATTGGCAATAAGTCTGGGATCTCTGCAAAATCAGAGCGCATTGAGGCGAGCATTTTCTGAATATTAAGTGAGCGCACACTGCTTTTAGTAGAATAAATTGGCTGGAATCCTTGATTCTCTTGCATTTTGGCTTCCATATCTTGCACAAGGGTAGCAGACGGCGTTGACAACTGATAACGGCCGCCCTTCAACTCGTACAGACCGGTAAAAAAATACTCCCGATCATCATTAAACTGCTTAGCACGATACGGCTGATTAAACCACATTGTGCGAATAGCACCAGTGTTATCTCGAATTACTCCCTCGGTAATAGTTAAACCACGCTTTTTTGTGCGCACAACTCTGAGGTCGCTAATTTTACCTCGCACTACTACTTTGCCTGGGCGTAGTTCGTCAATATTAGTTGCTGGTTGATAATTCTCATAAGTTCTGGGTAAGTAGTACAGCAAATCACCAATAGTGCAAATGTTAGCTTTCTCAAAAACCTGGGCAGTTTTAGGGCCTACACCTTTTACGTTTTTTACTGGCGCATCTAAATCCATAAGCACATTATACCATATCTAGCTTTAGAAATAAATACTCTAGATTTGAAG
>CAZVTE010000117.1:3432-3613 GCA_964629705.1 uncultured Candidatus Saccharibacteria bacterium
CTCTGACCTCGTCTACGTCAAAGACGCGCTCTAGCCAACTGAGCTAACCGCCCAAATATAATATATTCTAGCTATTCCCATTATAGCAAATCGGTTTTTAAAAGTCAAACTAGATTTTGGCTTGGCTTACTTAACGAACTTAGAACAACCCCTAAGTTTTAAGTAGCTATCTACATTATAG
>CAZVTE010000118.1:0-3603 GCA_964629705.1 uncultured Candidatus Saccharibacteria bacterium
AGCGCTTCGCTGGCAGCGAAGAGGTGAGGAGTTCGAATCTCCTGCACTCCACCAAGCCTTCGGCTTATGTATTTTAATACATGAGGTGAAGGCTTGTTTTGTCAAAAAATAGGGCTAGACCTCAGCCCAGCCCATCAACATTATCCCTTATTTCCTTACAAAGTACTAAGATACTCTTTTTGCACCCTCATTCGCAAATAGCTCACTAGCAGGAACGGCCATACCACCCATAACAACAGTAGTAAAAATTTACCACTAATCCGTTCATATGGCAAATCCGCCATATAATATTTCCCCTTGAGCGACCGACACCAAGGTATTGTCAAAGTAATCGAAAGTATCGCCCAGGCGCCCAACCAAATTACACACATAGCTTCACTCGCTCGATTTCTCCTGTCATTGTCTTCAGCCTGCGTCCGTACCCGAATCGTACCATTCTCATCCACATGATAGTGCGGAGACTCACTAATAAGCGGTGAAAGCTCCCTCCGCGTAACCTCCGACAGCATATTATATTCCTTGGCCACCGCCTCTAACTTCTCCCTTTTATCCGCCCTCCTTTCAGCCGTATTTCTTGTGCCCAATTCCATTGCCATCACCACGCCACACGAAAGTAGTAAACACAGCGCAATCATTACAACAATAAAACAACCATCGCGCCCTCGCAAAAACTGCCAAACTGAGCCTTCCTCCGCCCAATCGTGTATCTTTTTAGGATTTTTCAATAGAAACTTCTTCATTTTGCCCCTCCACTTCCATGAATTCCTCTTGTGCTAAAGCATCCTCCTTCTATACTTTCCTCTTTATATTATCATAAACAAGCATCACAGTCAATACTCACACTGAACTGCCATTCGATAAACAGCGTCTACAAAAGTAAGTTTTTATCCTCTTCCCCCTGTTATAACTGAACAAATATTTTATACAGTAACTTTAAATTTATTTTATACTTAATTATCAAAAAGTCTTCAAAAATCCTCTTTACTTTTAGAGGAAAATCAGCTATAATTATTACCAAGGTTATTTATAAAAGTTAATTAAGGGAAATTCAATGCCGATTATCAAATCCGCAAAAAAAGCAATGCGCCAAACCGAAAAGCGTACTGCTCATAATAAAGAAATCAAAAAAGATATTAAAACCGCGCTCAAGACTTTTAAGGCTAATCCTACCGCCGCCAATATGTCTAAAGCTCAGTCGGAGTACGACAAAGCTGTCAAAAAAGGCTTAATGAAGAAGAATACTGCTTCTCGTCGCAAAGCCAGCTTAGCAAAATTCGCCAAAGCAGCTAAGGCTTCTGCTTAGCCTCAATAAATTGATTGCTCCGCTCGAAGTAGTTATATTTTGCTCTATAACTATTTCGAGTTTTTCTTAACGAAGCTAATCCCAACAGCAGAGAGAAAAACCACACATGCGGTACCATACCGACGCTGGTGAAAACTGCGATTGATATAATCTAGTGTTTCCAGCAATCTCAACACTTGCCGATGTAGAACTCCACTGCCAAGTCCCCTCACCGCCATAACGCGAAACTCCAACTTCATCGATATTACCATTTTTAAGTAGATAGATTGGAGCTTGTATTACATTATAATTATCATTATTCGGATTGAATGTATAATAGCCTACAAATACATCATAATTCTTAAACTCAAACCCATACTGCCCCAGCAGATAGGCAAAGCTACCGTTAGTTAATAATGGTTTTCTATCAGTATCACTTTCTACTTCACTCGTTGCCATTTTCCAGCCTTTAGGACAGATACTATTTGCAGTATTATTATTTATAGTATAAATACATACCTCTCATCCACTTTACTTTGTGCGGAGTGGAACAGTCGCTCCAACAAATTTTACCCTCAATATATACAATAATGAAGTTAGCGTCTGGAATACTTATGTACGCACAATTAACAATGCGGCGCACAGACTACGACAATAGCGAAATTTTCGGCTTTTCTCTTCGTTGCTAATACAACATAAGAATATACATCAACAACTCAGCTCACTTCTAGCAGAGCCATACCCTTATGCTATCACACTTATGCTAAAAAGTCAAGCCTAAATCTCGCTCACCTCCAGCAAAAACATCTTTACTAACGTCCATGGCTCAATCATAGAACTCTTCATATCCATATCTAATTTCGATAAGGCTTGCAAAATCCGGCGTTCTTTGACGCTTCTTCCCCGTTTCTCTGCTAATTCCAACCGCTTCAAAGCCTGCGTCACTAACAAACCTAAGAACATAAACGGGTCTTGCTCCATCTCTATTTTTTCTACGTCCGCCACAGCTTTTTTGCCATCCCTAAGCGCCGTATCAAGAACGCCAAACACTAACCTTGATTCCGGCTTTTGTCTCAGCGGAAATTCCTTAAACTCCACCTTATCTTTCAGTTTTTTATATCCTGCAGTCCTCTTGTCTAGTTTCGTCTCCCAAATTACTACCCGATAATTGGTCTTGAGATATTTCTCTATTTTTTCCCACACCTCTGCATTTTCACTCACATCTTTAAGCAAAATCTTTCGCTCTCCAGTTTCCAAAATTGACGCTCCAAAAAATACGCTCGGCAAATCCCAGACTGCCATTTTCGCGCCCTCAAACACCTCATAATCCTCGCCCAACTCACGTCTCACTGCTTCCGCAATCGCCGTCCTATCTTCTCCAAAAAACACTTTTATCATATTTCCACCTCTGTTATCATTGAATAAATATTTTATACAATAACTCTTTAGCCATTTTCTATCTTATGCTGGCAATTTGGACAAATATGCGTACCTCTACCCGCTACACGCATTTTTATAATTTCCTCACCACAACGCGGACATTCTTTACCCTCTCTCCGGAATACTTGAGCAAATTTCTCTAAATAATTACCTCGCGTGCCATCTGCTCGCACATAAGTCGCCATCGTCGAACCACCAGAGTCAATCGAAGCCTCCATTACTTTTCTTGCACCCTCTAGAATCAAACTCACTTCCGCCTCAGTCAACGCCCCTGCAGACGTCTCAGGATGCACCTTTGCATAAAACAATGCTTCGTCCGCATAAATATTACCAAGTCCAGCAATAATCTTTTGGTTCAACAGCACCGCTTTGATAGGAGCTTTCTTATGACGCTGACACCTTTTAAACATTTCCTCATCACTCATTTGCCATGGTTCTGGACCAAGCTCAGCGATAAATCTGTCATTCTCCACCTCTGATGTAGGCATAAGCTTTACAAATCCAAATTTTCGTTGATCATTAAAATACAGATCCCCGTCTTCAAATACAAATTGTACTCTAGTCTGTTTATTTGGTAATTCAGCAAAAAAATTCTCACTTGGATGACCCGCCGCAAATTGTTCAGCAAATTCCGCACTCACCCCCTGTACTCCATTATTAGACTGACCGCTTGAACCATTCTTTTTCGTTGAACGATATATTAATTGTCCAGTCATCCGCAAATGAATCAACATTGTTACATTATTATCCAAATCTATCAACAATGCCTTTCCATATCGCCGCAAAGCCATAACTTTTGCACCTTCTACAACTAAGCCATTTGCAATAAAACTCTTATCGCACCTCTGTTCTACTTGAACAATTTTTTTATTCAAAACATA
>CAZVTE010000119.1:0-3493 GCA_964629705.1 uncultured Candidatus Saccharibacteria bacterium
AGGTTGTGGGGTAATACGGACTATTGACATTTTTAGTATTATGTGCTACAATAGAGGCATAAGTATTGTCTAAGATACTTAGGTATATTTAAGAACACAAACTATCTATCCATATAACTCATGTTTTGCTAGTTTTCTTCCATTTTCGCGGCTATTTTTGCTTAAGTCTCGTGGGTGCGCCTAGGTTCATTTAGGGGTAATTTCACCTTCATGTAAGTGAGCCCAGCTGCACCAATGAAACCAAAAACAAAATTAGATAGAAAAAGGAGAAAATTATGGGAAGGGATTTAAATTCATTACGGAAGGAATCCGTTACTTATGGAGAGGCAGAAAGAATTGTCAAGAGCTATGACGTAAGCAGAACTTGTTTTGCGGCTGACTTTATGCGCCAGTGGCACGATGTCACTCGGATTAGCGAGGGTACTATGCATAGCCTCTGTCGGCTAGCAATACTTGAGTCGGTTAGCCAGGGGCTTTGCGGCTGGCGGTATTTCGCATACCAGCTGGACAAGCGTACCGGGGTGTGCCAACGGTTGACGATTGTCGACAAGTACAGCTGCGAAAAGATTTTTTCTGGCAATAATTTAGCCATGCAGTTTCTGCAGGCTTTAGCCGAGGCGGCTGGTTGTGGCGAGAAGTTGCAGAATTTCTGGCCACTGGTAGAATTGGTAGCCAAGGACGAACTTTTAGTATCTCAGCTCGAAGCTGAGGGGAACCTCTGGTGGACTTACGTCTCTCAGATACTGCAGCTAAAGCAGCTCGGTCAGGATACAGTTGAGATTGATTACTGCTATCCAGAAGCGGTGAAAGTTAAGCATGCCGAGGGGCAGTTTACTGTCGTTTTGGCACCAGAGTCATTGCCAGAGTTTCAGGAAGTATATACGCGGTTGCGTAACGACCTGCTCTGGGATGCCCTTTGCAAAACCATAGCCAAAACCTTGGTAAGTCGTACGGACTGTGCGAAGTACTCCGATGCGGACGAAACAATCTCCTACCGGATACCGGGGACGAGCTTTATTAAAACGTATAAGCCGGATTACGCTGGGCTGTCGCAGTTCTGTGGTGATGTCTGCGGACGGATAGCACTGGACAATGGTGTTGTTGGTTGTATGTTCGCCTTGGCAAGCGCACTGCGCGCCATCGGCGTCAAACTGTCGCTGACGATAGATTACAAGCGCGATGTTTTTGTAATTGAATCACCCGATGGCTCATGGAAACAGCTGGAGCATGTCTATGGCAATACTGCAAAAGGTTTACAGTGGTTCATTATGGACTTACTGGAAATCTAAGCTGTTTAGAGAGGGATTAAAGATGGGTTAAGTTTTGCGTACTAAGAAAACGTCCTCTGCGGAGGGCGTCTTTTAGTGGCTTAGGTATTGAACTGCGTGAAATATCTATACAAGAATGCTTGCATTCTTGGTGATATAAGGAGCGGTAATGGGGGAAATATATTTTATCCATTGACAAATTATCTATAGTGTGCTACAATGGAAGTATAGGGTAAACCTAAGTATTTATTATTAAAAAACAGTTTAATTCTACTCTCCACCTCTTGTGGGTGACGCTGAGTTCATTTGTATCCAAGCTACCTCCTTTGCTTACGTACGCAAATGAACTCTGTGTTGCTCATAATGAGGACATCTTTAGTTAAAAAATAAACATGAAAAGGAGAGAAAAAGATGAACGAGGGAAAAATTGAGAACGCTTTTACGGCGGCAACAAAAGCAAAGACGGTAGAAATGACGGAAATGGAAAAAGCCGATATTAAAGCGAGGCCGAAGATTCAGCAGTTACTGCAGGATTACGATGTTGCGGACTCACAGTTTGCTCATTGGGTGTTGCAGCAGTCGCATATCTGTGGTTACATCTGCAACGAGCAGCCAACAGGAGCGTTTATCCAGCGCCTTGCGATGGCGCAGCTGGAGCCGCTGCTTAATCTGCTTATTCCGGAATTTGAGGCTGATGCCAGTAGCGCGTCTTTTAAATATCATTTTCCGGCCACGGCTACGCGCCCAGAAGCCTATTTTGGTCCTAGCGAGCATGAGGGGCTTCTGCAGTTTACTAAAACAGAATTGCTGTCGCGTGGTTACCGTGCGAACGTGGACGATGATAGTATCATAGAGCTTATTAAGCACACCGAACTCGGCGAAAAGTTGTATCGCCAATCGGATGTCTGGGTGCTGACGGAGCGTTTAATGTCTTCGCTTAAGCGGATTACTGGTTTTAAGATTCAGCGAGATGTATTAGAGGTCAGAATCACCTATCCGGAGGAGGCTGGCAAGTTGCCAGAGGTCGTAAAATGTACTCGTAGTAACGTGATCCACCTGCTGGATTCACTTCAGGAATTCAGAGAAATCGCTCGTGATGCGATGGAGAATCGCTTGGGGCTGGAAATATTGTTGCAGCTGAGCGACTATTGCGGCTACACCGTGAAGAACAGAGTGACATGCGGAGTGACGTTTGATGGTCGCAGTGTTATTACTCATACGGATAAAGCTAGTGTACTGGGTTTTGCAGCCGAGCAGCTGGGCAAAAACATTCCGCTTGACGAGGAAACGCTAATCGCTTTGAGCGCCCGTTTCAAAGATGTCTACGAAATTGAGCGTACTCTGAGGATTGTGAGCGAGCGTCGTGATTATCTTATCCTACGACCAAATCAGGAGGCTTTAGACCTCGGGGAAAAGAACCATTGCGAATACTATGGCTTGGGGCAGAATGGCTTCTTAGCGCTGATAGATCGCCTCTTGACTGTGAAAGTTCAAAACCTCTACGATGAGGTTTTCTAGGAGTTAAACTGTTGATTACCGTATGGCTGCTTCGTTTGAGGCAGCCAATTTGCGTTCTGCATAATTTCTATCCCTTCTATTGTATTTCTGCAAAAAAGCAGAAAAAGTATTGACATTTTGAGCAATGTGTGCTACGATGGAGGTATAAACTAGCAAAAGCTGGTAAGCTTTGCAGCGGTTTGGTAAATTAGCAGATATAATTGGTAAATATTGCGGTTATTACGCTTCGTAATAACTAATCTTGTTTTGCAAGATTAGCGAAACCTTTAGTAGTTCTCTGAATAATTAGGATTGCTAACATGTAGGCGACGTAGAGTTTATTTCTGATTGAATTTGCAAATAGATTCTGCGTCTCCTATATGAGGCATATCTTTTAAAAAATCAATCCCGCAAGGGAAATAAAACAAAAAAGGAGAATGAAAAATGGAAAAACATGAATTAGAAGCAATGGCAAGGAACTATGGAGTAGAAAATACCCAGACGATGAAGTTCTTGAACCGTACACTGCATACACAGGCTATTATTATGACGCCGGAGGAGATCAAGATTGCCTTCTGTGTAGCTCAGCTCGAAAGTGTGGGTCGGGAACTTTTGGACTGGGATTATGCCTGGGTTGTTGATACTGCCAAGAAAAGGCCATTTTTGAAGGTCGGCGGTATGGATCTGTTTATGACAACTTCGACATTTATCATGTTGCATGCTCAGAT
>CAZVTE010000120.1:0-1327 GCA_964629705.1 uncultured Candidatus Saccharibacteria bacterium
TCGCAGCCGGTGCTTCGCACGGCCAGAGTGAGCCATAGCTCACTCGCCTGAGCCCCTGATGTCACCCGCAGTGTCACTTTTAGCTTCAAGAAATTACATTTCTAAAATACTTAATTCATTATTCTTCCGGCTACCGCCTGCAGAATAATTTATTTAATTATTTATTTCTAAGAACCGCGCTTCTTAGAAATAAATCATGTGCTTTTTCTTTCTTCTTGGACTTTCTTTCTTTTTTACAAAAGAAAGAAATCCAACTGAACAAAAAGCGACACCGCAAGGTGTCGAGCCTTATTACAAACAATCGTATAAAGATATACATACTCATTTGAATTGCGATGCCGCTTTTTAAGTATGTAAACAAATATAATGATTGCTTGTATCATAAAAATCACCTAAAAATGATTGTTTAATGTATAATAAAACTCGACATCTTAATTATATCATAAATCCTACGTTTAGTTACATAGAAATAGCTACTTTTACAAAAATATCAGTGTTTGTTTTTTGGTCGATAGCTACTACCGAGTTTTAATGATTTTGCTCATTTTTTCATCAAAAACTATCCTATGTTTTTCTTCGGTTAGCGGAGAGACCAGCCAAAGTTTCTACCAATATTGTATCCTATATTAACAAGTATTGTATTAACAAAGAGTCTCTTGGCAAGAATTGCGTTATTTTCTGTACTAGACGTCCAATGATTAGCTTCACTTCCTGACCATTCCAGATGTCTTAAACCAAGAATGTTTCCACTTCACGGTTTGAAGGTTAGAATATACTTTGTTCAAGCAATACTGCAGCTAGCGCCAATTCTACTTTGTTAATATAAGTCTATATGGGTTTAGGTTTGAGGAAAAGGGAGATAATGATGCCGGTTACTATATTTCTAATAATAGTTCTGAGGGTCTCAGCACATTACTTATAGACCCATATTTCTTTCTATTTGATGGTTTTATGGACACCGGAGGTAATAATATATGGGTAACTGGCTCGGAAGGCAAAGTATGGGGAAATTCGGCTAATAACGAAAACCACGCTCAGTATGCTGGTTATTCCAAAAATGTGTTTACTCCAACAGTTATATGGTGGCAAAGCCAAGGTCTTTCTCTCCATGCTACTCTTAATTATCCCGTAATAAACAGGAGGCGAAGACTATTATATACTTTATTACCACCCATTCTACTATTGTCGCCATTTCCCACTTATTCCGCTTAGATTAACGGCGTATGGGCTTGAGTTTAGAAGATGACACTACATGAATAATACCTTAGCGGGGCATTCTTACGGATTTTTATCTTATTTTTAGAGAATTATGTTATTTGTTCTAGTA
>CAZVTE010000120.1:1337-3436 GCA_964629705.1 uncultured Candidatus Saccharibacteria bacterium
AGGCGCTGATACTATGATATAATTAAAATAAATTTAATATAAGGAAACAAAATAAATATGGCAATTGTTACAACTCAGCGTAGTATAGCTACATCAATTATCTTAACAATTTTTACCTGCGGTATTTATGGTATCTTTTGGTTTATCTCTCTGACCGACGATATTAAAAATGCTAGCGATGATGATTCGATTCCTTCTGGCGGAACAGCCTTCTTATTAACTTTGGTGACTTGCGGTATTTATGGGATTTATTGGGCATATCGTATGGGCAAGGGCATTATGCGCGCCAAGGAAATTGCCGGTTATAAAAATATCACCGATAATTCCGTTCTGTATCTAGTCTTACAAATCTTTGGTTTTGCCATTGTCAACTATGCTTTGATGCAGAATGAGCTAAACATAATTGGTCAAAAGTCACAGGCAGAGTATCGTCGCAGTGAGAATAATCATGGGAGCGGTGACGACAACGTTGAATACTAAAACAGAATTCAAGAAGGCCATACAGAGGGGGTGTGGTCTTCTGTTTTTGCTGGTGTGTTATTTTCTATTTTATAAAATAACAAATCTTGCTATTCCATGCCCATTCCACAGAATTACCGGTTGGTATTGCCCCGGTTGTGGAGTGACGAGAATGCTTTTTGCTCTGTTAACTCTTGATTTTGAGAAAGCCTTTTTTAGTAATGCCTTATTGTTTTTACTATTACCGTTTGCAATCTTTCTGATGACTGATTACTTAATCAGTTTGTATAACAATAAAACTTCACTTTACCATAGAATCCCCGAACTGGTTTGGATTGTTCTACTAATCATTACGCTAGCATTTGGAATACTAAGGAATCTGCCAAGCTTCAGCTTTTTGGAGCCAAGGTGAGTTGTTTTTGAGGCTAGACCGCCCATAAAGAGGCTACGAAGAGGCAGCCTAGGATTCCATCAAAAACAACCGGGTTTTGGCCAGGTTATGGCTAAAACCCGTCTTTTTACCCAGCAGTTTTTTATGCTAAGTCTAAGTCTACTGTTCGGTAATCACTAAAATATCTCGCCATCTTAGCGGTAAATTTAAGCACGCAATAATCTGGATCGATATTGTTATTATAAAAAATAATATCCATATCGCGCCAAACCTCATCTTTCACGGCTTGGTCCTCAATTACTTCCATCTCACCTTTAAATAGTACTCCGTGATATAATTTTTTGTCATAAAAATATAAACAAGCTTTTGGATTATTGCGATATGCAGCCACTTTTGCAGATGATGTGTTTGTCGTGAGATAGAACTCTTTTAAGCCCTCACGTTTTCTTGGAGCTAACATTGCGCGCATTATTGGATATCCGTTTTCGTCTATAGAGCTCGTAAAACAGACATCTTGATGTGCTACTAAATCTGTAATAATCTTTTTTAATTTGGTTTCTTCCATCTTACCTCCATTAGCCTTATTATAACATTATTTCCGCTTTTGCGGGACTGACTGATAAGTTTTATCAATAATTTCTTGTACACTTGCAGCGTCGTCTAAATCTTTTAAATACAGCATCGTGCGTTTAGCCGTATCATAGGGTTTAACTCTCTCAAGCTCAAAACCCTCATTAGCCTTAGTTTCTTTAAGCAAAACTCTGCCATCATAAATTCCACCAATATGTACGCCGTCAACATAAAGCAAAAATTCACCCATCATCGGCTTACAGAGAATGTCATGTGGCACTACTGTCAGCTTCTCTAAAATTACATCCTTAGTTTTCTGACTCGTAGTCACGTCTTCGTCCTTTCTTTTCTATTATTTCTCGGTCAAGTCCATTTCTGCAACTGAAATTTGGATCACGCCGGCTTAGTTCTAAGTAAATGTGCTTATATTCTTCTAGACTAACTTTTTCACCTTTCTCCAAAAATGGATTTTCTACCTGCCAAGTATCATACTCCCAACCGCATTCAATACAAATATCATTTTCATAATAGTCGGGATCAAACGTTGCATTGCGACAGACTGGACAAATCATCGTACGCATCGATTAGTCTTCTTCACCGGATGCCGGATTACGGTTCTTAGTTTGTCTGTACTACATCTTCGCGGATCGCTAAGATAAATTTCATGATGATAGCGCGG
>CAZVTE010000121.1:0-3434 GCA_964629705.1 uncultured Candidatus Saccharibacteria bacterium
GGTAAGTAAACTAGCGGATGGTAATTGCTGGATGGTGCAGAATTTAGCATTAGACTTAGACCCAAGCAGACCATTAACTCCAAGTGATTCTGATGTAAGTGGTAATTGGGCACCAGGGAATAAAACGGAAACGGAAGTGCCAGATTCTGCGGGGGTGGCAGATGATAGTCTTGTTCCGTCTGACACTGCTAGAAGTTGGAATCTAGGAAAATACGTGCTCGCAACGCCAGCTATCAGTACCACTTGTAATAAAGATAACATTATAGCGGGCAGCGACAATGGTGTACAGGGATACCCTAAAGATGATGGCTATAACTCGGTGTGGACTGGAGGAAGCTTAAGCTCTTGCCCAAATCTTGTCGATGTTAGCGACTCAGAGTGGCAACCGACCTTTGTGGCTCAAAATGGCGATTGGACTCCGACTAGTGCTACAAATACACTTATTGCAGTAAATATGGCAGATAAAACTTATGACCCACATTATCTTGTAGGTAATTATTATCAATGGAATGCAGCTGTGGCTGAAACTGAGACAGGGCTTCAAAGCGCGGAGACGGAGTTGAAGAGCGCAAGCGGTAGCATCTGTCCGAAGAATTGGATACTGCCTTCATCGGACGGCGGCATAGCCAGAACTGCGGCAGAAATAGCCGATATATCAGATTATGACACTAAGTATGGTAAAACATTTACCAAACTTTTTACAAGTTATGGGTATGAGTTTCTAGGTGGCAGTACGCCTGATATTTTTGGCCCTATTAACCATGATAAATATGGTGCGGTTTCTGCTCCATTTTATTTTTCTCGTTTCGGTCATATTGGACCAAACATCGGCTCTTTGCGTTTTGCGGGTAAGCGTGGCTTATATTGGTCTAATACAATCACTTCTGACGCTTCTCGTGCATACTTTTCTTATCTCAATGAACAAGATATACATCCGTCTGACTTACATTATTATTGGATTGGCCTTTCTGTCCGCTGCGTAGCTCGTTAGAAGTTAAAATTACTAATCACCAAAATTCGACCAGCCATCCAATCCTAGGTAGAATTTATCTCTGGTAGATAATACTAATAATTGGATGGTTGGTCATTTCTGGCTAAAATCAGTTTTTCTCAGTAAACGTAGCCTTGACAAAAATGATTGTCTGTGATACCATATATACATAATGCTAGACTAAGCGTTATTGCACCTCAGAAAACGAGAATACGGAGCAATACCCGTACAGTTATTTTAGTGGATGTTATACTAAGCATCGGTTGCTATGGATTTAGCTTCATATTTTCGCCCTCAATTCTCACTACCAAGTTAGCGAGCGTTTAGGGCGGAAATATAGATAGTCTTGCCTAATAAAAAGGAGGGAATCAGTATGACAATAGTCCAAAATGGAAAGACGATTGATTTAGACAAGTTGATGGCAGAAGCAGGCGAATCAGAGCCGGTAAAAACTGCAAATTTCAAAGAAACTTTTACAGCTAAGGAGCTGGCATTGGATGTTGAATATGCAGACATCTGTATTCAACCGGCTGAGGATGGTAAGGTTACTGTGGAAGCTACGGGCTCGGAAGCGCAGATTAAGCATCTGATTGCTAAGTTGTGTGACCAGAAGGTGCTAGTGATAGTTCGTGGTTGTAACGGCAGTGTGGGGCAGAGCCTTGACGTAGGTAATGTGCAGACTTTCAATATGAACGGAGGCTGCATAACAATCGCAAGCGGCAATAGTCGTGTGCATGTGGGTCAGTTTAATAATGGTGGTAGCTATTCAACTACCGCGCGCGCTGACAGTATTGTGATTAACACTCAGAATTCGTCAAGCACTCGTCTGCAGCTCAAGGTTCAGGTGCCAGAAGATCTGCCAATCGAGCTTACTGGTGTATCGATTGCGGCAAATTTCGGCGATATGCAAAATCATCTTGCTTTGGAATTAAGTGGTAGCAGTGAATGCTATGCTCGTGGCGTCAAAGATTTGAAAGCAGTGCTCGCTAATTCCAGTAATGTCACTATTGACAGTGTCGGTAAGAACGTTAGTCTTGATCTTAGTGACAGTAGTCAGATTAAACTCGGTGGTAGCATGGTGGCGCTGTTTGAAGCAAAAGCTAATGGCTCTAGCGTAATTGATTCCGCTGTCTCCGCAGACGAGTTGCGGGTGAGAGTGTTTGATTCGAGCCGAGTTAATGTTGCTGGCGTTGTTACCGATGCACGTCTGAAATCTTACGACACAGCATCTATCTATGTTCGCAAAGTGACCGGTCGATGCCGCAAGGAAGTCTATGACGTGAGTCGTATCGCTGTCGGGGAATGAGAAAGAATCCCCTGCATCGTAATCTGTATTTTTAGCCGTCAGTCTTCGGATTGGCGGCCATTTTCATGCTATAATTAAAAAATGATATTGAATGTCTCTGGTCGTACTGATATTGTAGCCTTTTATAGCGAGTGGTTTCAAAACCGTTACCTGGCTGGCTTCGTAGATGTGCGCAATCCTTTTAACCCACATCAGGTCAGTCGTATTCGGTTTGCAGATGTGGATGCGATTGTCTTTTGCACCAAAAATCCGGCACCGATTATAGATTTCTTACCAGAGATCACCCAACCAATTATCTTCCATACGACTTTGACTAGTTATCTGTCTGATATTGAGCCTTTTGTGCCGAAAAAGACCGAAGTTGTTAAAAACATTAAACAGATTTCTGAACTAATTGGGTCCGACCGCACCTATGTACGCTATGATCCGATTTTGCTTAATAATCACTATACCATAGAATATCACCTAGCGGCTTTTGATAAGCTCGCGGCTGAACTTGCCGGAGTAGTGGAACACTTTATCGTGTCGTTTGTAGGTATTTATAAAAATGTGGAACGCAATTTGCCATTTCTCAAACTGCGCGATTTTACCGAGGATGACTACCAGCGACTAGGCGAGGGCTTTTCTGAGAGTGCTAAGCGAAACGGTCAGACCGTGCAGACTTGTTTTGAAGAGCGCAATCTTATGGAATATGGTTTTACCCGTGGCGAGTGTATGTCGCACGAACTGGCACAGAAACTCACTGGCAAAGACTTTCCGGAATGGACGGCGCGCAAAGAGCGCAAGTGTCATTGCGTGCAAATGGTAGATATTGGGGCTTATAATTCTTGCGGACACCGCTGTAAGTATTGCTATGCTAACTTTGACGAAGATATGATTTGCGACAATATGCTAACCCACAACCCGCAGTCGTCCTTACTACTCGGCGAATTGTCAGACGAAGATGTGATCACGATCCGTAAAGACAATGCCCTCAAAAAGAAACCCACCGCACCGGGGCGGCAGGCTTCACTACTAGGATAAAATTAGCTTCCGCTCAGCTCTTTTAGGCAATAGGAAACCAAGCTACCCTATAACCATTATGGGTCTTGTTCCCCAATTCCCACTATAGCCAACAAAAAAGAATAGTGTTATGCT
>CAZVTE010000122.1:0-3397 GCA_964629705.1 uncultured Candidatus Saccharibacteria bacterium
GGATACTGCCTCCGGGTCCGAAAAATCTCCATAATACCATTCTACACGCATAGTCTTTTGTTTTATTTTCAGCATTGCCTTATAGCTGCAAAAGACAAAACTACAAGAGCCATGATTAAAATTTTCGAGTCAAAATTAATCAAGTTTTAACCTTATTACCATAATCTAATAATCTAGTTCCTATGATAACTCAAAACTAGACCAGCCTATAATAAATTCAATCAATTAGGCATAAACAGGTGCATAAAGCACATGCTTTGAAGTGGTTTTTTCACTTATTCTATACTTACGGTATTAATCGTCGTGCCTGGTATCTGTTAATAATCCGTCTAAGCTTTGTCAGCCCCAGATACATATATATTAGCATAGAAATAATATTTAAACAAGCCTTTTCGACAAATCCATCCCGCCCTGACATATGCTATATCATAAGTAAAAATTAAGTAAATATAACCATCTCTATAATTCATGGTAATCGTTCAGTAATCTCTTCCGAAAAACATATTAAAACACTATGTTAAAATTACACAAACAGATGTAAATTACTTTCTTCCATAAAATATCATGCTCATGATTGTAAGTTTTGACCAAAATGTGCTAGGCTTAATTTCATGATTGCAAAAATATATTCCGCCATCCCTCATGGATTCGACGGCAGATTAGTAGAAGTTGAAGGCGATACTAATCTTGGTCTGCCAGCCTTTAATATTGTCGGTATGGGAAGCAAAACTATCACCGAAGCACGTGAGCGCGTCCGTTCTGCTATCGCCAATTCTAATCTCACATTCCCCAACAAGAAGGTCACTATCAACCTAGCTCCTGCCGACATTACAAAAGATGGTACCTATCTCGATTTACCGATCGCGCTTTCAATTCTCATGATTGGCGGCCAGATCAAAGCCAGTGATGTGAGAAATCGTATGTTTGTGGGCGAACTATCGCTAGATGGCACCACACGCGCCGTTCGCGGTATTATTAACATTACCGAGACCGCCAAACAAAAGCATTTCAAAGAAATCTATGTTCCGCTAGAAAATCTCGAACAAGCCTCACTTATTTCTGACATTAAAGTGTACGGTATTTCAAACCTACTAGAGCTTTTTCTACACTTAAAAGGCGAAAAGCCGCTTCCAGAACACATTATTCATCACAACAGAGATATTGTTGTTGATTTTACAACAACCAGTACTTACCATAACAACACTGTTGTAAAAAATACAACATCTCCTCACCCAAATGTTGTAAGATTAACAACGGCAAAATCACCTATTACCAAAACAAATGTTGTAAAAAATACAACACACCCTCAAAGCGCAGAAAATGTTGTAAATTCCACAATAACAGAGAAAGAAGCCAGCTATTTAACTAAAAATGTTGTGAAAAATACAACAAAAATTCAAAAAGCGGCGTGCACTCATAGCAACCAAGTGCCAGAACAGTCAAGAAAAGTTGACAAAGATAATCCTTCTGATGTTATCTTTACAAAGTCGAACAGTAAACTCATTTATTTAGACGACGTTAAGGGGCAACCATTAGCAAAACGAGCCCTTAGCATTGCGGTAGCAGGACGACATAATATTCTCTTCACTGGGCCTCCTGGCACTGGTAAAACCATGCTGGCACAAGCCGCGTTCAACCTATTGCCTGAGCCAACGGAGTCAGAAATAATCACCATTACTAAACTGCATTCGTTAATCGGCGAATCTGATAATGTCATTTTTACACGACCTTTTCGTGCACCTCACCATACCGCCAGCGCCGCCTCTATTATTGGTGGCGGTAGCCACATCCTGCCAGGAGAAATTTCAATGGCACACCATGGCATACTTTTCCTAGATGAATTACCGGAATACCCCAAAAATATTCTCGAGGCACTTCGCCAGCCATTAGAAGATAAAACCATTACTATCACTCGTGCCGAAATGCGCGCTACTTATCCAGCTGATTTTATGCTGATTGCCACCATGAATCCTTGCCCTTGCGGTTATCTTAACGATCCAAATCACACCTGTCATTGTAGCGAACAACAAATCTCTAATTATCAAAAGCGCATCTCTGGTCCAATCCTCGACCGTTTCGACATGATTATTAATGTTGAAAAAACTGATAATCTTGAAATCTTAACCACAGCAGAGAGCACCCACTCAGAACACGATAATGTCAAAAATAATATTACAGAAGCAGTACAAAAGCAGCATCAACGTTATCAACGAGACGATTATTATAATAGTTCGCTCTCTTCACATCAACTTGCTCATTTCCTCAAGATTACACCATCTGCACAGAATTTTCTCAAAAACGCTGCCCATAGCCTCAATCTCTCTACTCGTAGCTATTTCAAAGTCCTAAAAGTTGCCCAAACGATTATCGATCTTGACCAAAAAACGGAAATAGATATTGAACAAATTTCTGAATCACTCAGTTTTAGGCAACGAATATCTCCAAGATAAAAACCTAGATTCCCTCTTGAATTTTTTAGTAACATTTGATACAATATAAGTAATTCAAATTTTAAGCGAAAGGAAGCAACCCATTAGTAAAACAACTCGTACGAAACTCAACGGCGAAATCCGTTATCCCTCTGTCCGCGTAATTGGAACTAATGGAGAACAGCTCGGCATCATGTCGAGTCGTGATGCACAAAAAGTCGCTCGAGATCAAGGTGTAGATTTAGTCGAAATTTCGCCTAACGCTGATCCTCCAGTAGTTAAGGTTATTGATTGGGGTAAGTATCAGTACCAAAAAATGAAAGAGGAATCCAAGAATCGCAAAAAGGCTCGTGAAAAACAATCCGAGCTCAAAACAATGAAAATTGGATTAAAAATCAGTGACAACGATTTGAATATTAAAGTTCGCAAAATTAAAAGTTTTCTCGAAGACGGAGACCGTGTCAAGATTATGGTAATGTTCCGTGGCCGTGAAATGGCTCACAAAGAGATTGGTCAAGAAATGGTCGATAAAATTATTGCTCTCATTTCTGAAAATCTCGAAATTGTCGTTGAAGGAAAACCGCAGTTTGCTGGACGCAATTTGTCAATTAGTGTTCGTAAGAAATAGTATTCATAATTTTAATCGTACACTACGTTTACAAATTATAGCTATCAGCAAGAGTACAGAAAAAGTAATTTCCTACTTTAATGATTCCCTGATCGCACTTTAAATAATAAACTAATTTTTGGTATCACAAACACTAAATTCACCATTTCTAACCAAGAATGGTAATGTCGTAAAAGATACCAAGACTAAAGGAAAACCTATATGCCAAAGTTAAAAACGCATAAAGGCACTGCAAAACGCGTCAAACTTACCGGAACTGGTAAAATTTCTCGCGAGCGCGCCTTTGGCAACCATATTCTTGCCAAAAAATCCAAAGCTCGCAAACGCAATATGAAAACTG
>CAZVTE010000123.1:0-330 GCA_964629705.1 uncultured Candidatus Saccharibacteria bacterium
ATTTCTGCTCCCGCCAAAGGCAGAGGCATCAAAACCGTAGTCCTAGGAGTAAACGAAGAAGTTGTTACTGCTGATGATGAAATTATCTCCAATGCTTCCTGCACCACTAATTGTATCGCTCCAGTTATGAAGATTCTAGAAGACAGTTTTGGCATCGAAAAAGCCATGATGACTACCGTACATTCCTACACTGCATCGCAGAGGTTACAAGACGACCGCGCAAAAGATTTACGCGAAGGCAGAGCTGCCGCAGTCAATATTATCCCTACTACCACTGGTGCTTCACAGGCTACCGCCCTCACTATTCCTAGCCTCAAGAACAAGTTTGAG
>CAZVTE010000123.1:340-3362 GCA_964629705.1 uncultured Candidatus Saccharibacteria bacterium
CGATATCACGGCCACCTTAAAATGCGATGTCACCGTAGACGAAATCAACGCCGTATTTGAAAAAGCCGCTAGTGAACCGTATTATGAAGGCATCCTAGATGTCACAGGCGACGAATTAGTCAGTACCGATTTTCGTGGCAACTCCCACTCCGTTGTGATTGATTTACCTCTTACAAACGTAGTTGGAGGTAACATGGTCAAGGTGATTGCTTGGTATGATAACGAATGGGGCTATTCTAATCGTTTGGTAGAATTAGCGGCCGATTTCGGGAGAGGAGAATAATGGAATATAGAATTTATGTCGGAGCTGACCATCGCGGTTTTGCCAAAAAACAGGAATTACTCAAAAAAATTGAGGGTTGCCATCCTAACGTCAAAATTATCGACAAGGGTGCATTTGAGCTAAACCCCGAAGATGATTTTAATGATCCAGCTCTTGCTGTCGCTAGTGCGGTTGCTCTACATAAAAATAGCTATGGCATTCTCATTTGTGGTAGTGGTCATGGTGTCTGCATCCAAGCAAACCGCGTGCCAGGAATTAGAGCCTTTAGTGCTATTGATATCAAAGATGTCGAAACCAGTCGCAAGGAGGACGATGTCAATGTAATCTGCTTTGGTGCTGACAGGCAAGATGTTGATAGTATGGTCGAAATGGTCAAAACCTTCTGCCATACCAAACCCAACCAAGAGGAAAAATACCTCCGTCGTGTGCGCAAGATTGACGACATTATTGATCTTGACGACCGTGACGAGTTTAATAGCGATGATGACCCTGGTATCAGAGAAGAAGACAGCTTAGATTTCGAAAATAAGGATAACAATGAGTAGTATCGTTCCGGCAATTCTTACCGAGAGCCTAGAAGAGTACAATCAACAAGTTCAAGCTGCAAGCCAGTTTTGCAAAAGGGTGCAAGTCGATGTATCGGATGGTACTTTTGCGCCATCCGTGCTGGTACCAATCGATAAACTAACTTGGCCGGCAGGAATGCAAGTAGATTTACACGTAATGTCAGCCCGCCCTAGCGATCATTTAGATGCGATTATTGCTATCAAGCCAACGCTCTGCATTATCCATGCCGAAGTCAACGATAATACTAGAGATATTACCGAAAAACTAAAAGCCGCCGGGATTAAAGTGGGCGTTGCATTGCTTAAAAATACTTTTCCTGGTAAAGCCACAGAATTCATTGCTAGTGCCGACCACGTCCTAATTTTTGCCGGCGATTTGGGCAAGCAGGGGGCAGCCGCTGATATGCTTCAAGTAGAAAAAGTACCACTAATTCGCAGTATCAAGCCTAATATTGAAATCGGCTGGGACGGTGGCGCCAACCTCAGCAATGTTAGGGCTTTAGCCCACGCAGATATTGACGTTATCAATGTCGGCAGCGCCATCTCTAAAGCCAGTGACAAAGGCGCTATGTATCAGTCACTCATTAACGAATCAGAGAAAAAAGGTGTATTAATTTAGAAAGGATTACAGATGTTAGACGAAGCTAAACTTGCAGAATTAGAAGACATTGATAAGGCTAGAGCCAAAGCCTACGCTAAAGACTTAGAAAACGGTCTTAGTATTATCCGGACCTACCCACAAGGGGTAACAATTCTCGGCTCCGCCAGGCTACCAGAAGATGATTTTTACTGTCAGAAAGCCAGAGAATTGGGTGGGCTTCTAGCTCAAAACGGTCACACCGTCATCACTGGTGGCGGTCCAGGTATTATGGAAGCTGCCAATCGTGGTGCTTATGAATATGGCGGTCGTAGCATTGGTCTCAATATCGAACTCGACCACGAGCAACACCCAAATCCTTATCTAACAGATTCATTAGATTTTAGGTATTTCTTTGCACGCAAAGTCATGCTTGCTATGTCTGGTAAAGTATACGTTTTCTTTCCTGGGGGATTAGGAACGCTCGACGAACTTTCGGAAATCGTCATTCTTATGCAAGAGCGCAAGATGCCTAAAATGCCAGTTTTCTTCTATGGAACAGAATTTTGGAGTCCACTCGATAAATTTATTCGTGAAACCATGGTGCCAATGAAGCTTGTCTCTGAAAATGACCCTAAAATCTATAAACTCACCAACGACCTTGAAGAAATTGTTAAAGCCGCCAATAAAATTGGTCACCCTATGGTTAAAGTAAATTATTACGATAATGTTTCCAGTGTAGTGGAAGACCTCGAGAAGGGAAAGATGGAATAGAGCACGGCAGACTTATACTTACTAGATGATGGAAGTTTTGCAGGAATGTTAAGTCGGTATGGGTATGAGTTTGTGGAAGGAGTTAATAACTATCAAGGGCTGTATAGTTCATTATCAGACGATAATCAGCGGGTTTTGCTAACTACACCTCTTTATAATACTTTTGCCGGCGCAATTGCTTACAACGCTACATCGGAGATTGGTTATGGAAACTATTTTTGGGCAGCCACGTCACTAGATCATTTGGAATATGCTTACCGTTTTACCTTGTATCTTAGTAAAGCTTTTGCGGCACCGTACTATTTACGCATACATGGCTATTCTCTCCGCGAACCTAGAAAAAAGAGTACCATTTTTTCACTCAAAAACCGAACAAACCCACCAAAACCTGGTAGTTACTCCCGGTACAGACCCGAACAAGGCTAAAAAATAACAGATTGGAGCTAAATTCTTTGTTCGGGTAAAAACCGGTAGTAGCTACCGGTCAAAACCCGAACACTAGCTTTTGCAAAATAGCTTAATTTTGAGGTAAAATATAATTTTTCAATGCGTGTTGTAAAAATTACAACAGTTATTTTTCTACATTATAGTCAGATGCATGGTATAATTAAAGTGTCTTAAGTTTTTAAACTGTGCCATACATTTTGTGTTGCAGTAAAATTTCATATGTCATATATTATAGGTATAGAAACGCTAAAAAGTGGTATCACACACAAAACGTTTTTATATCATTGTATTTATGATGTATGGATCAGTTTGTAAAAGGCTTAAGACACCCGTGTGGTGTCTGTAAGAATCAGATGCGCACCATATAATGCAACT
>CAZVTE010000124.1:0-3291 GCA_964629705.1 uncultured Candidatus Saccharibacteria bacterium
CTCTGCATATAGTTTGCCATATTTATCGCCAAGTTTAGAGCGAGGCTCACTATACCAATACCAACATTTATGGTTGAGTACCATAGAGAGTTCTGTTCCATAAATCTTATCTTTCTTCCATTCCGCCCTAGCCCTCTTATAGGTGTCCCTAATTGCTTTCGCTCCAAAACGTTCCGCTATACTAAAAGGGCAGTTTTACACTCGTAGTCTAACAGCCGCACTTCTTGTACTTCCGCATAAACTTATCAACCGACTCATATTTCGCTTCAACGTATCTTTTATAGTGATTGTAGTTAAGTATAATGTCCCTATACTCTCGGCTGCTGATACCACAAGCCTTAATTGCCTTATTAGCTTCCATAATCATATTGTATCTACCACTTCTACGGACTTTTTCGTACTTATAGAAATTTGGCTCCCAATCTTTATTGACAATCATATGTAAATATAGCATAGCGTAAAACTAAAGCTCGGACAAGCAATGCCAATATTAGTAATTGTCTAAAAGTCTTAGACTTAGGAACTAAGCCAAGCAAAAATACACACTCTAAGCATTTTAGAGCGCACTCCTATGTCCGAAAACTTCAAAACTCAAGTATTTACCCAACTTTTGCGAATAATTGCCGATTTGCCGTTTTTGCCGTTGCGAAGGTTAATATTGCTACTTCAGCTTCTTTTCTAGTCTTTTAATATCTTTCTCTAATTCTCCTCGAAATTCACATGGCATATCATCACCCCATTTAAATTTTTCGGCTTCTTCATATAACTCCCACGCATACAAACGGTTTCTTTCTATGACTTCGCCTTTCTCGTACATTTTTGCTAAGCTCGCCATTGCGTAAAAATCACCATGATCTACAGCCATTTCGTAGTATTCTAGTGCCTTTTTCAATCGCCAGTTCGTAATACTTGATTGCGGTTTTGGCGTCTTTCTTCAGCGAACCGTAGCCCTCTTGGTGGAAAAGCCCCAAATTATAATATGCGTCCGCCTCACCCCATCTTTCGGCGATATACTGGTAGATTTTATATGCTAAATCTCGATTTTACTGTCTCTCGTTGTCACGAATAATACACTGTGAGACCTTTACACCATGATTCTACACGATTACCAAACGATTACGGCATGTCTATGTCGCTTACTCCTATTTTACACCATAATATACTCAACCAATAATACTACTTGCGGCAATGGATAGCTGGAATATAAATAACTTCAATAGAAAATACCAAGTTCTTATTCATTTCTTCCATATTCTGTGATAAAATATCAAAGATGGACGTATCGGAATATACTCAATATATCTCATGCTTAAGAATTGTGCAAAGATTGAGTGCGAGGAGGAGCTTATGTACATAAACAAGATTCATATTCAAAACTATAGGAATTTTAATGACTTTACAATGCAATTTCATGAAGGGCTAAATGTTATCGTTGGCCCCAATAATTCTGGAAAAACAGGACTGCTTTATGCTATCAATTTATTAGCCAACCCTTCGGATGTTTCAGTAGAGGATTTTAATAAAAACAATCTTTTACGATATGCCGAACTTTATTCGAAAACAGCACCAAGCATTACAATTGAATACAATATCAGACACAGAATTGACGAGAATGATACTACCGATGAAAGCATTATTAGACTACTCCCTTTTCTAGGTATAAAAGAATTTGAAGAGAATAGAAAAGAAAAAGACGGCATTGCTGAATATGATATATCAGCTCAAGTGAAGGCCGTTTATTCCCTAGACGCTAAATTTATAGAAGAATATAGAAAAGCTGTACGAGCTGAGATAAAAGACCTTAGCGGTTTTATAGCCGTATTAAAGCATTTTATGAATTATTATTCTTGGAGTTATACTAATGGCGTCAGTAACACTAAAACTGACCCCAAAATGGCAACAGGAGTTTTTGAAATTCGATTTATTGGTGCGGAGCGCACAAGTGAAGAGGTTCGGAAAGAAACCAAACGTGAAATAACGTCTTTTACGAAAGATTCTGAGAATGTAGCTGAATTAGATAAATTTAGATATGATGTATCCAAAGAATTAGAGCAGCTACTGTCCCCCTCCATTTCCAAGCTGTCTTCCTTATTTAAGAATGAGAACAATGCGATTGGTCTTAAGAAAGGTAACGTTTCGATTTCATCGGCAATTCGAGCAGATTTTTCGTTGGCAGACGCATATATTACTGAAGTACAAGACACAAAATCAGGATATACACTACCATTACAGCACAATGGTTTGGGCTACAATAACTTAATAAATATCTACATGCTCATTAAATTAACGGAAATACAAAAAGGGAGAGACTTTCGAATTCTTTGTTTAGAGGAGCCGGAAGCCCACCTTCATCCTGCAATGCAATATAAATTGTTTAAGTATTTGAGAAATTTAGACCAGGCGGATGATCTAAACCAGCAAATTTTTGTTACGACCCACTCAAGTAATATTTCTGCTGTTGCAGGTATTGATAATATGTTTATGCTCTCGTATAATCGCGAAGGAGAATCTGAAGATTGCCGTCAGCAAAGTCTGTATGAGCAATTTATAGATAAAGAAGGGGAAACCCACAAAAAAGATGCAAAGCTGCACCTTACAAAATTTCTTGATGTTACAAGATCAGATATGTTATTTGCAGATAAGGTGATTTTAGTTGAGGGCATTGCTGAGAAATTATTAATGCCATTATTTATGGAGATATGCGACTGTCCATATGAAGATGAACATATTTCAATTGTCGAGATTGGAGGAAAGCATTTTCAATATTTTGTTGAACTTTTCAACGAAAATGCTGTTAAGAAAAAGGTATTGTGTATCACTGATAGGGATTTTAAGTGGATTGACTTTGCTGGAGAATCAAAGTTGCAAAGTTATTGCGATTATATAGGTACTATACCAAAACACATCACTAATTTGAAGAATAGATTTTCAATCGATAATCTTCGCATCTGTACACAAGAAGCAGGCGGACGGACATTTGAAGACGAGTTCTTTCTATCAAATGCAGAAAATGAAGACATAATTAAAACATTTTTTAAGAAAGCCGTCAGTGATAATATTGCAGACTTCTCCGAGAAATATAGTTTTGACTTGCCAAAATGGGAACAAAATATTGAACAAATGGATGGACGTTCCCGCAAAACTATTAAGAAATTTTTTGATGCGTATAATATACGAATGGATATGAAACACGAGAATACACCACAGTACGAAAAATTGATATTTGCTGAGATATTTCTTCATTATGCAAAAAACAAAAAAGGGGATGTTGCACTAGAGTTATTAACAGAC
>CAZVTE010000125.1:0-3263 GCA_964629705.1 uncultured Candidatus Saccharibacteria bacterium
CAGTTCTGATCCGCTAGCTTAGAAACCCAATACTGTTTACCATCCCTCGTATCTGTAAGTTGAAGAGAAGGCTCATTGTGGCGGTTGGCGCTGACTGGTTCACCATCGGTGCCAACCGTATTCTCGCAGTATTCTGGTGTCATATCTTGCATATAGGTGAGCTGCATCATATTAGTGATTTTGATAGGATTAGCGATAGCTGAGATTATTACTTCACCAGAGTAGGTTCCAGCAGGCAAGCTACTATTGATTTTTGTTCCAAACGATAAATTGTAAGTATTAGTCTTATCGATGGTAACTTCGCCAGTGTCGACATTTTTGATTTCTGTAGCTAGTGTAGGAATAGCATTATAGCCAGAGTCGCCATCTAGCTTATATCCCCAGCTGTTCATAGTAAAATCTGCAGCAGGGATATTACTGCCAGTGATACTTTTGATTACGCCACCACTGCCATTACTGAGAGTTCCAGTGCCAGTGGTCATTAGAATTTTATAACCATCAGTATTATTAGTTGCTATAGTGAGTTTAGCATCTTTGCTCTGGAACTCTCCAGTAGTTTTGGGTGTAAACTCAAAGTTTACCGTATTATCTAGTCCAATTGACATCATAGGGTTTGCCGCTACCTTGACCGTTGTTCCGGCGCTATCAGTATAATCACTGATAGTTAGCGCATCCGCGCTATCATAAGCTAATGGAATAATTATTAGAAATCCCAAAGCAAGTAGGCTAATTACACTAGCTCCGCCTAGGATATTAAAGATTTTATATTGATATAGTTTTTGCATAATCAAAATACTATGCCTCCTATTTTTATAATTAGTATGACCTTTGTTTTATATATTCTAGCTTTGCCTAGGATGGAGCTAGAATGCTACGTATAGTTCACGGTTGTCGCCACTTTATTATAAGAGGTAGAAAGTCTAAGGCCGATTAGACATTTGTTATAACAAAAATGACACCGCAAGGTGTTACAACAATCTACCTCATGTGAACCAATGATTCTATGTGAGATATGACTATTCCTTACGATGTCATTTTATACATAGAATCAAAATTCACTAAAAAAGTTCACTTATGTTTGTAGATTGTTGTAACAATCTCATTATATCATCATTATAATGAGAACGGCAACATTAATCTTGAAAGGCTAATTACTTAGTAGCATTTATATAGACATATTGCCTAGATAAGTAATATATGGGTACATCCCCTCGACTGACGTTATTAATTGTGTTATAAAATCAGATTCTAAACGTTTTGTGTGGATGCAGGGGCTCGGCGAGAAAACCCATGATAATGATCCCATTTAGCTACCGGATAGATTTTATTTGAACCAGCGTGCACTAAGCCACTACGTGCCTCAACGAGTGAGGTATTAGACCATATCTGTGCGTCGGATCCGGCCCACCAAAAATAACCAGTCCAAGCTATATAAACACCCAACCCTGTATAATAAAATGGATTAGCATATATATTATACGTAGCATTCGGATTCACATTATAATAGCCACCATCATCCTTTTCCGCAAACCTAAACCCATATAGACTTATATATTTATCATCTAGTTATAATTTAGTTCTTTCTAAAAGTGACCCACGAATTATCCCGTCTTCACGGGTAATTCGTTCTGCGCATCGAGCTTCGATGCGCTTCTAGTCACATTTTAGAAAAACTAAATTATTCTAATCATAAGTATTAACAAAGTAGAATAAATAATGGATGTAGTACTGCTTGAACAAAGTATATTCTAACCTTCAAACTGTGAAGTGAGTGAAGGAGTATTAGAACAAACTATTCTGAATGTGACTAAAAGGCTGTCGAAGTTCGACAGCCAGAGTGAGACACCCGTGAAGACGGGATGTCTTGCGGGTCACTTCAGAATATGTTTTTTCTAATACTACACAAGTTGTCTACAAATTAGAATACAGAAAAACTATTGCACTAGCTTCAACCAACACATATCTACTTTATTAATAATATTATTACCCTTCACCCACTTTACTTTGTGCGGAGTGGGGAAGTAAGACTAGATCTAGAAGCCAACCTTTTATCGATAGGTATTTACGGCGGCCCATGGAGTAATACTAGTCTAGAAAAAGGATATGCATATAGAGATATCATAGGCGCTACAGACGTACTAATGAACCGCACTTCACGATTTTTTGGTCAATCTCTCCGTGGCTATACTTATAGTATAGCTCTCTAAATGCAGTGAGTAATAGTCAAGTAGCAACTTGACTATTCTCTCAGAAAGCTAAACTTTTTACACTACAATCAAGTGGTGACTTGATTGTTATTGAATATCTCTGATATCCATATGGAACGGTCAAGTCTATACTTGATTGTTTTTTCTAATGCAGCTACTCTATAAACTCTTCGAATTAAGCGCGAATTAAAGTTATAATAAATATCTAGCGAGCGAGACAACGGACAGAAGCAAATCTATATTGGTATATGCCATAATCAGTACTAATATTAGTAAGAAATCCCAGAGTGAGGACATGATAGTCTCGCGTAGACCCTGTGAGGTAATGTCCGCTCGTGCCGAGGTCAATAAATACTCCTTCATTTGAACTATAGCCAGCTCTTGTAAAATAGAGTGGTGACACGGTTAATTTATCGATTGAGGAGATATCATAGCTTTTTATAAGTTGGCTATAATCATTAACTGTATTCGCAATCGGTAGTTGCCAATTTTTTGGACAAATAGATGTGTTATAATTTTCCGATGTAGTCGTATTAGCGTCTGCAATGGCAGCACCAAACTGATAATAATTTCCTACAAGATAGTGCGCATCATAAGTCTTATTATTCACGTCGACTGCGATATTGCCGTACTGAGAAGCATCTAGCGTAGGCGACCATGTATCATCAATTAACTGTGCTTGCTCAGAACATGCAGCTAGAGGCGTCTTGCTTTCTTGTGGTCCACAATTAGAATCTTCAATTGGGTTTTTGAGGACATATTCGCCGAGATTCCAACTATTAGTTAGTTGCGAACTATCAGTGCTACTAGCATCAGCCGCTGTCTTGGTTGGTATCCAAGTACTAGAAACGTCTGAATCATCTGGCGTAAGTGGTTTTGCCGGGTCGAGGTTCAACGCCAAATTTTGTACCATCCAGCAATTCTGATCCGCTAGTTTACTTACCCAATATTTCTTACCATCTCGTGTATCAATCAGTTGTTTGCTGGGTTCGTTGCCAGGAGTGACGATTTGGCGGCTACCAGCCGGCAAATCGGCAGCGTTGGTGGCAAGCGTGT
>CAZVTE010000126.1:0-3215 GCA_964629705.1 uncultured Candidatus Saccharibacteria bacterium
GGTGATATTGCAAGATCCAGTAAAGAATAATGAACTGAGGTTTGAGGTTGATAGGAGCGATGATAGCTTAGGTAAGAAGATTAAGCGAGCAACGGACATGAAGATTTCGGTAGTCCTAATTGTAGGTCCGAAGGATGCAGAGAAGGGAGAAGTGAGTGTGCGCACGCGTGATGGCGAGGAGAAGATGTCGTTAGATGAGCTTAAGGAGTGGCTGGAAGCAAGAGCAGAGAAGTAACTAATGAGTGATAGCAGTGGGAAGGTTGTTGGTGGGCGTAAGGCGTCGAAAGGGGCGGAGAAGAAGTTGCTTGAGAGTAGACTGAAGAGTGTGAAAGTTCTTTTGGTGTTTGCTTTGGTCATTTTGATTTATACATGCTTAAGGTGGACTGATGTTTCGCTTGAATATTTGGCTAATGGCGTGCAAGCTGAGGCGAATATTTTTATGGTGATATTGGTTGTACCATTTGGAGTATGTTAGTTTTTGTTGGCGATGGTATGCTTTATTGTAGGAGTGGCTTTATTGGGTACGTATAAGTTGTGGTCGAAGATGTCGAATGGTCTATGTGCGGTGGTTGTGGCGAGCTTGGTTCTGTTAATTGTTGACATGATTGAACTTTTCTATATTCTTGCGGTAACGAAGTAGGGTTGATCCTAGGTTTGTTATGTTTTGAGTAGTAGTTTATTGGGATAATATATGCTATAATATAGATAATGAAATTCGATAAGACAATTGTGATTTTAGGGCCGACGGCGAGCGGCAAGACTGGTGTGGCGATAGAGATAGCTAAAGAAATTGAGCGACTTTATCACGAAAATCGTACGAAAAATAGTGAGAAAAACGTACGAAGTACGAAAAAATGTCGTACGAAATTCGATAATAAAATCGTACGAAATTTGAGTGATAAAACGTACGATTTACCAAAAGGAGCGGAGATTATTTCGGCAGATTCGCGGGCGATTTATAAATATATGAATATCGGTACGGCAAAACCGAGCCTAGAGGAACAAAATGGGGTGCCACATTTTGGTTTGGATTTGGTAGAACCAGGGGAGAGATTTACGGTAGCGGATTGGAAGGAATACACCGAAGAGAAGATTAAAGAAATACGGTCAAGGGGGAAGATACCGATTATTGCTGGTGGGACGGGGCTGTATATTGATGCGCTGGTGTATGGGTATAGTTTTGAGGCGGGGGCGAAGGAGAGTCAGATTGACCGAGAGCGGGTGAGTGATGACTATTTATTAGTGGGGATAGAGTGGTCTTCAGAGGAACTAAGGAAGAGAATTACGCAGCGGGCAGAGTTGATGTTTTCGCCAGAATTAGAACAGGAAACACGGTTTTTGGTGGAAAAATATGGTTGGGGTAGTCAGGCGATGAAAAGTAATATTTACCAGTTTGAGTGGGCGTATTTACAGGGGGAGTATGATTTAGCGAGAGCTAAAGAACTATTTATTTATGATGATTGGCATTTGGCAAAGCGGCAATTGACATGGTTTAAGAGAAACCCAGCAATTAGGTGGTTGCCTCTTGCCGAAGTAAAGCAATATGTGATAAAATATATTCAAGATGAGCAAAGAAGATAATACGCCAGTAGAAAAGTTGTTCGGCTCAAAGACACGGGCAAAGCTTCTTGAGCTCTTTTTTTCGAATATGGGGAAGTCGTATTATGTGCGTGAGATTACTCGGGTGATTAATGAGCAGATCAACTCGGTGCGGCGGGAGTTGCTGAATTTGGAAAGTATTGGGATTATTCGGAACGAAACTTATGATAATAAAGTTTATTATTCGGCGAATACAAAGCATCCGTATGCAAAGCCGCTTTCGGAGATTTTTACGCGGAAGGTGAGTGTAGGGGCAATGAAGAGCCAAGATGTACGGGCGAGCACCTGGGATGAATATATCCGGCCAGTGCGAAAGTATTTGCGGGCGCTTTTGGTGACGAATCGCTATCCTGGGCAGGATGGGTTAGATATGCTGGTGATTGGCGATGATCGAACTAAAAAATTGACGAGATGGGCGGAAGTAGTAGAGAAAAAGCAAGGAAGGCCGATGAATTATGCAATTATGGAGCGAGACGATTTTGTATATCGTCAGAGTGTAAGAGATAGATTTATTATGGAATTTTTGGAGATGGAAATGGCAGATATATTTGATCCAGAGGGAATTGTGAAGCTAGATAATTAAAAGAAAGGAAGAAAATGTTTGAGATTGAAAGTCATGAGCCAGACGAGATTATTATTAGTACGAAACAGGCGAGTATTAAGTTTAATATTGCGACAGAGGAAATTGATGCTAAGCTTGAGGTGGGGAAGATAAAAGGTCCAGGAGAGTTTGAGATTGGTGATGTGGCGATTTTGGGAATTGCGACAGAGAGTGGTAAAACAATTTATGATGTGCTGATTGGTAATATTCATATTGGAATTATTGGTGGAGTTGAGGAAGCGATTACGCTGGATGAGTTGGGTGTGGCGGATATTCTCTGTACGAGTTCAGTACGCGCAGTGCGTGAGATCGAGCCAAAATTGGTAGTGGCGATGGGGAATGTAGATGGAATGATTACGGATTTGAAGTTGACACCACGGGCTGAAAAGAAATTGAAGATAAAAAATAAGGATGCTTTGCCAATGGCTCTAGAGGTGGTGACGTTGGTGTAGTAACGGTGATAAAATGGATAGTATATTGAATTTGCTTATAGTTTTTGTTGTTATTCTGTTCTCTATGATGTTGCATGAGCTTGCGCATGGTTTGGTAGCGTATTGGCTAGGGGATGAGACTGCTAAGCAAGAGGGGCGACTAACGCTTAATCCACTTAAACATTTGGATCCGTTCTTGTCGATTATTTTACCTTTTTTTCTATTTTTTACGGGAGGACCGATTTTTGGTGGGGCGAAGCCGGTGCCGATTAATACCCGAAATCTAAAATATGGGGTGTGGGGAATGGCTCTAGTGGGAATTGCTGGGCCAGTGACTAACTTTTTGATAGCTTTTATTATGTTTTTGATTGGTTTTTGGACGGGAGCACTAGCGGATGGCGGTATTTGGGGATTAATTGTAGTAGAGGCGATATTTGTGAACTTGGGCTTTGGGATTTTTAACCTAATTCCGATTCCGCCGCTGGATGGATCAAGGGTATTATACGCGATTGCTCCGGACGGTATAAGAGAAATTATGCAGAAGATGGAGCCTTGGGGTATATGGTTTGTGATGTTACTAGTGA
>CAZVTE010000127.1:0-3094 GCA_964629705.1 uncultured Candidatus Saccharibacteria bacterium
CCTCACCTCTTCGCTGCCAGCGAAGCGCTCTAGCCAAATGAGCTAGCACCCCATATTTTATATTAAAGTAGGTAAAAGTAACAGAGGTAGCAGAATTGGCAGTTTTATACTCGTGTTTACGCTTATATCCACACTCATTTGGTTATCGCATGCGAAGCGCTGTTTTGACCTTTCTCGGTGCAGGGCACCTCGGACAGAACCAAATGAGCTAGCACCCCATTTTTATATTAAAGTAGGTAAAATAACAGAAGCCTTAAAAATAACAGAATCAAATGAACTAGTATTCAACAAAGCTGGCAAGCTTTGTAGTGTTGATACGAATGAGTGGATGTTAACTGAAACCGGTAGTTTACCTGCTATTATATTATCACACAGTTTTGAGAAAGACAAGGGGATTTTTGGAGAAATATACTTGTTACTTTGCGGTATTTGTAGTATAATATAATAAATAAAAGAAGAAAAGAGGGGCAATAATGGGTAGCACATTAATTAAGATGGCTAATTTTTTAGCAAAAATGTCAACGCCGAAATGGAATTCATGCAAATTTACAAGAGGTTTTTGCCGAGTAGGGTATTGGGCGATGAGTGAGATTTATGTTTGTTTTTCTAACGCGGTGCGCGGAGTGGAGACTTTTCGGGGAAGTTGTGAAAATACTTACCCGTGGCCGTATCGTTGCGCAGAAGAGTTTGCAAACTGGCCGGAAGAGGCGGATGCGGAGAAGGGATATACGCTTATTTGTGATTATTCTGGATTCGTAATTCGCCGTGGTCCTAGTTATGTAGCCTGGAAACTGAGAGAAAGGCGTAGTAGATGGCTTAGGACGCAATCCGGTAATCACCCACATGCAAAAGAGTGGTTAGGCTATCTGGAGGAGCTGGGTTATTCTGAGCGGTGGACGACTCAAGAGATAATAAACTTGTATTCGTTGCGTTCAGAGTCATTGCCTGCCGATGAAGTTTTACAATCGATGCCATATTTTGTGGGTGTAAATCCGAAATATGGTGAATATGGGCAGGTGTATTGGCTTGAGAATGTGGTGATGCATGCAGAGGCTACAGATTGGCGGAAAATGACGATTGTGGCAACAACTTACGAAGATTTTGAGTTTAAGATTTTTAATCTGACGAATAAGGATGTGGTCACGTGGGTAAAAATTGGCTAAGATTATGAAAATCGGTAAAAGGCTGCTGAAAATTAGGCGGTCTTTTTTTAAACATACTTTGGTTTTTTATGCTAAAATTGTAGTATGTGGACATTTTCTTATATTTTATCGCAAATTTTTACGGTTATTGAATATTTATTGCTTGGATTGTCATATTTTGCGAAAAAGCGCAGGCTAGTGGTGATATTGGACATTATCTCGATGACTTGTGGGATTGTGGCTTTTATTCTCTTAGGGGCGGATTTGGGAATGGCGATGTCGGTAGTGATTTTATTGGCGAATTTTTATTATCTATGGGATGAGCATCAGCATAGTGCGAAAGAGCGGGCGGTTTTGCATCCGCGAGATTTTGTAGTATTGGCGTTGGTTCTGGGGACGATTGCGGTGGTGACGGCGGTTACTTATGATGGGCCTCTTAGCCTACTTTCGGTGGCGGCAACGGTTCTATATGAGATTTCAATTTGGCAAAAAAGTACTAAAGTATATAAATTTTTAGGTATACCGGTGGCTATTTGTTGGATGACTTATAATGGTTTTGTAAAATCGATTTTTGGAGTAATTTGCGAAGCTTGTATGCTAGTTTCTTCGATTTGGGGATATAGGGAAGAAGTAAAAGAGTTGAAGAGAAAGCTGACGAAGAGGCATCGACGTAAGCAGACTAATAAGAAAAAATGATTAAGGAGAGTTGAAAATGGTAAAAGAGTTTTATGGTACGGGTGAATCGGCAGTGCGCCCAGATAAGAAAAACACGGAACGATTGGTGGTGAATGTGATTGTGAAACATCCCATGGAGGATAAGTATCTTTGTGTGAAGAAGCGTGGTTTTGGTTGGGTAGATTTTGTGATGGGTGGGATTGAGGAGAATGAAACGCCGACTGAAGCTGCCTTGAGGGAAGTTGAAGAGGAGACTGGTTATATAGATTTGGAAATTGTCGGTGAATTGCCAGAGGTGTATTATGATAATTTTTATGCGGCACATAAGGATGTGAATCGACGTATTAAGTGTTACACGATCGTGGCGAAACTAAAAGATCTGAAACAGGTTGAACGCTCGGCTGAAGAACAAGAAATCGCAGAGGTTTTGTGGGTAAATGAAGCTAGTCTATTACAGATGTTACACACAGAGGCGCATAAGTGGATTTTTGAGGAAGCAAAGAAAGAGAAAATGATTTAGTTTTTTAATAGTTCTATAGTGAGCTGTGAGTGGATGATTTTTCTAAAGGGGAGTTTTGATTTGATTTCTATCTTTTGGTCACTGCTGTGTGGCAAATTTGCTGTTAGTTTAGAAACAAAAATAAGCCACAAGAGGCTCTTTTTTGCTCCTGGTGGGTCGCGAGGGGCTCGAACCCCCGACCTCCTCGGTGTAAACGAGGCGCTCTAGCCAACTGAGCTAGCGACCCAATGTCTGGTTATTGTTATTGTAGCATGGTTTTTTGAAAAAGGGAAGAGTTTTATGTGTTTGCATGAGAAATGTGTAGTGAGAGCGTGGTCGTAGTTTTACTAAAACACCCTCTTAGTCTCTAAATTTATCCATTCTAAGGCTTTTTAGTATAAAAGTGGATAGGATGACACTTTTCCTAAAACGCTTTTGTTTAGGTTAATAATTCGTTTTTTATAGCAAATTGATTACTTTTATGCTAAAAACACACTTTTTAAAATACTAGAATAAGCTCATTTTAGCATTAGAGCTTAAAAATAGCCTTTTTGGGGCGAGATAAAGAGAAAGTGCGGTTATGATACGGTCGAAGATTAAAGATGCGCGGAGAGGGGTGAAAAACGCGGTTTATGGCGCTAGTGGTATGTCAAGCTCTAGTATTTGAAGTTGTATTTATATTACAAGTCAGTGATTTTGAAAATAAAAATTACGTAACAATACTTTTCGGCGAAACCCCTTGCCATCTTGTTAATATCTTGATAGAATAGGGATAGTT
>CAZVTE010000128.1:0-3012 GCA_964629705.1 uncultured Candidatus Saccharibacteria bacterium
TTGGGCGTCATGTCGGTTATGACTTTGGCGGCCGTAATTAGTATGACTAACGTAGAGGGAGCTTTTACGAGAGAAGGCTTAGGGATGTGTATTTTTATGACTATCTGTATGGCATTTTCTAAAAGTTTGACGCACGATTTTAAGTTTCGACTGGTGCCCAAAGTGAATGTTTGTCTAATGGCAATAATCTTAATTTTGGTGTATATGCATTGGGGAAGAATGCTTATGACTGAAAATTTTGAGATGTCTGCTACTGCGAGCTTGGTTGGGATGGCGTTATCTTTAATTCAGGCGTACTTAGTGGCCGATGGTTTGTGTCGGTCGGACGTTAAATTTTCAGAAAGCTTGGCAGCGATGAAAAAACGGCAGGCAGAGCTACAGGAGAGCATTCAAAATATGAAGGATAAATCCGAGAATTTGTAAATCTGAGAATTTGTAATTAAGAATCAGTGAGGGCGCTAGCAGATAAATGCGGCGTCCTTTTTCGTGTATTTGTCTTTTTGTCAAAAATAATATTGACAAAATTGATAATCTGTGATATCATAGAGGTGGGAGGCTAGTTTTTGACGAGATAAAGACAGAAATTAGCGCTTGTAGCACTTTGAGAATTTGGTTTTCTACTGAAAGAGTGCTTCTCGAGACTTATCATTTGAAGGAGGGTAAAAATGAGAGAAAAAAGTGGAACAATGAGTAAGGCGAGGCAATTGTGGCGAAGTTTGTCGGTATGGAATCGTCAGGAGCACATCTTGGAATCGTGGTTTATCTGGATGCTAATGTATGCTAGTATGTTGGATATGCTGTGCTGTGATGCAGTAATTACTGGTCTCGAGTCAGGCATAGATTCAACGGCTATGCTGCTGTCCCTAGTATTTATGCCAATATTCAGTGCAGTTGGTAGCTTGGTGTTCCGGCTTACATTTATGCAGTTGCAGCCATTAAGAAGGTTGAATATGGCTACGGCGGTAACGATAATGATTGTAAATTTTATAGCTGTAGCTTCGGTGGGTGCTAGTGTTCCAGCAGCATCAAAATTTTGCATATCATTATGTACTATTTTATTTGTCGCGTTGATTGCAGGTTTAGTAACTTTTTGCGCGGAATCGAAGGTGAGGTGAGAAAATGAGGCGTAGACAGAGAAGATATATCGGTTTTAGATTTATTGTGCCGGATTGGGTGTGGTCGCCAGTGATGATGTTGATTGGCTTTGTAGTGCCGACAGTGTATCAGGCGTGTGAGAAAAATGTAACACTGGCGGAATGGTTCGCGGATTCGGGGAATCAGATAGGACTGGAGGTATTTCTAATTGTTTGGATTACGCTGTCAACATGTCATTGCTTCTTGCATGGAAAGAAGTAGAGAAAAGGAGGAAAAGATATGAGGAAATTGAGATATGAATTTATGGAAATGCGGCAGAACCATCGTAAATGGGCAATATCCTTGATAATTGGTATGATAATTGGCATTATTCTGTCGGCGGTGTTAATACGGACTTTGCACAGGCAGACTTTGGTGAAATGGCTATGCTATGGCTGGCGAGGCGTATTATTCTTGTTGATGTGGATAATGGTTACGCTAGTGCTATTATTTATTGTTATTTCAGTATCTGAACTGCTCAGTAGGACTAGGAAGTAGTAGAAAATTGAGTTTGGTGAGGTGCTCTCTAAGGGGCGCCTCATATTTTTTGAAGAAAGGAGCTATGGATTACGTGTTTTATAGATTTGTGGTTGAAGATAACCGAGAAGTGTTATTAAAAATGTTATTCTTGACAAAAATGGTAATCTGTGCTAATATAGGAGTGGAGGGTTAGTTTTTGACGAGCTAAAATTGCAAAATATTGTTTCGGGCTTTAGCGGAACTAACTTAGCATTTTAAGAAAAGGGGTGAATATGTGATGGGTTGAAATGAATTTTGACAGGATAAGTAGTGGTTGTAGGTTTATTTTGGAATTGTGAAGTTTTGTAGAGGAGGCAGAGTATGAGAAAAGTGGAAGTAAAACAGAAGAAATCTGGGCTCTCGTCGTATATTCTAATGACGTCGCTGTATGTGGTACATTTGCTAGCCACGAATAAGATAATAGAATGGGTGTTGGGCTTTGAAGTACATAATTCCAAGCTCTATCTCACGGGGGTGGTATTGGCGACACTGGGCTTTATGGTAATTTGGGCTGCAGTTTTATACAGTAAATATGAGAGATACTTTTGGCTGGTATATGAGGTACTAATAGGGATAACTATAGTTATGACATTTATACTAAGATTTGCGGTGCGTGAAAATGGTTTTGAAGAGCTGACGTTTGCGCTCATATGTTATACCTTATTACACGCGGCCACCTTAGGGGCGGATATAGCTTATAATTCGATACATACAAATGTTTTTGATTAAATTGCCCCTATAGAATTAAGAGAGAAGGCGCTGGAAACAGCGTCTTTTTTATGACACTTATGGCTTTGCTATTGATAAAAGGTAGAGTATATGTTATACTTGTAGTATAAGATAGCAATACCTGATGGTTTTGTCGGGCGTCTTGGTATTTTAATGATAAAACGAGTAGAAAAAACGTAGATAAAAGTTAGGGAAATCAGAAAAAACAGAATGTCGGAAAGAGAGGAAAACTATGATTAAAGTATTGAGAAGTGAATCAAGGAAGGGCGCGGACTATTTGACGGATGATTGGTGTTTGAAGCAGTGGGGAAACCATGATTATGTGCTGCGTTCGCAGATTTATATAAGGTTGGCCTGCGATTTTAAGCCGTGGTTCTGTTGGCCGCTGCAGAAGGGTTGCGACTGGTCATTTGCGACAACGCCATCGCGAATAGTGGAGGGTTGGGACGAACAACCTTTTATCCAGCCTTGTGCTGAGACACAGGACGAAAAGATTTTGCTAGTTACGGTTGCAGAGCGTCCACTGACACATAGTGAGAGTACGTATCGGATGTTGCAACGAATGGTAGATCGAGGCGATAATGTTTCACCATGTAATCGAAAAAGGTTTCAACGGTACAAGAAGCAGCA
>CAZVTE010000129.1:0-1195 GCA_964629705.1 uncultured Candidatus Saccharibacteria bacterium
TTTATGATTCTAGGCTTTCTTTCAATCATAATGAACTACCTCCTTGTTCTTCTTTTGTTCTTAAGTTACGGCAGGGGAGGATTTCGCCTGCACCTAGCCTAGCACAAATTGAAAGCGATTAGCAAGCATGAGCTTGATGTTTTATATAAATATTAATGTAGCATGAACCTCGTAGGAGTGCGAGTGAAGAATTAGAGCCGGCTCTAATTCTTTTCGAGCTGACGCCCGAAAAGAAGCAACGTTAAGTCGGTATGGGTTTAGATTTGAGGAAAAGGGAGAAAATGAAAACATTTCTGGTCAGAATCCCAGTAGTATATCACAAAATCTATTGTTGGACGCATTGTATTTTGTTACGAACGGCTTAGTACAAGTGCCTTCCGGGGCGATGTGGCAAAATGGTAATAGTGGCAGGGTTTGGGGCTCGACTGCTGGCGATAGCGTTTTGATGGCTAATGATTTACGCCTTCATAGAACTATTATTTTTGCAGCATATCAGAATGATAGAAGCTATGGATTTTCTCTGCGTTGATTTATACCGAATATTAGTATCTATTTTAAAGGTTGGAAAATGGCAACGAGTGCAGTAGAGAGTTCTGCAAATAGAAAACCGTTGTCTGTGGACGGTAGTTTTGGCTATACTTTCGCGTTTTATATGGGGAACAATGAGTTTATCGATGATGGAGCAGGAAATTATTATTGGAAACTAGGAGCCGTAGACATTAGTACGAAATCATTATATTCGGCGGGATTTGGTTGGTTTGGGGCACATACAGGGACGCTTTGGCGACCAGGTTTGCAAAATGCTGTTTGGGGTAACTCGAGTTCTTGGGATAATGTTTTTGCATATCATTTTAATTCAGATTATAGCGATATCTATTTTCTTACTTTTCGGCGAAGGCTTATGGTCTTTCTCTCTGATGCTAGCGGTTTTGCTTGAGGATTTGGAATTATTTCAGGTTTGTTGTTTTTTATGCTATGATAGAAGGAGAAAAAAGAAAAGAGGATTTGGAAATGCAGTTTGTAACACTGAATAATAATGTGAAAATGCCAATTTTAGGTTTTGGGACTTATCAAATTCCGGCAGATATGGCAGAAAAAGTGGTGAGTGAAGCGATTGAGGTTGGTTACCGTAGTATTGATACGGCGAAGCGTTATAATACTGAAAAAGGTGTGGGCGCGGCAGTAGCGAACAGTG
>CAZVTE010000129.1:1205-3008 GCA_964629705.1 uncultured Candidatus Saccharibacteria bacterium
CGAGGAGTTTTTCTTGACAACTAAGGTATGGTTGGATCATTATGGTTATGAGAAGTGTCGGGAATCGGTTTTGGATTCGCTAGAGAATTTGCAGACGGATTATTTGGATTTAGTATTGGTTCATCAGCCGTTTGGGGATTATTATAGTGCTTATCGAGCGTTGGAGGATTTGTATAGAGAGGGGAGAATTCGGGCGATTGGCGTGAGTAATTTTGCACCGTTTCGGTTGGTGGATATGTGTTTGTTTAATCGAGAGGTAGTGCCGGCGGTAAATCAAGTGGAAGTTAATCCATTAAATCAAAAATACTACGATCAAGAAATCATGCAAAAATATAATGTGCAAATGGAAGCCTGGGCGCCGTTTGGTGAGGGGAGAAACGGGATGTTCGAGAATGAAACTTTACTTAAAATTGGTCAGAAATATGATAAGACGCCGGCTCAAGTGATTTTGCGATGGTTGATTCAGAGAGATATTGTGGTATTATGTAAATCAACTCATAAAGAGCGCATGGTGGAGAATATGGCAGTGTTTGATTTTGAGTTAGGGGAGGAGGACATTGAAGAAATCAGACAGTTAGAGACTGGTAGAACTTTGTTTTTTGACCCACAAATTGTTGAAACAGTTGAAAAGTTTGACCAAAAGATGCGGGAAAGTAAGTGGTAGTGGGTGAAAAATAGGGAATAATCAAGTGGCGACTTGACTGTTATTTTGACAGTGTCTGGGATTTTTAACAGGGGTGAATGGAAAATAGTCAAGTCTGGACTTGACTATAATGGGCGAGAAGCGGATTTTTGGAGAGTTTATCAAGAAAAATGCTTCTGCTGTGGATAAAATCGATAAAAATTTGCTTAAAAAAGCATAGGTGTGATATAATAGGGACATAAGTATTTAGCGCGGTGGCGCGTTTTAATAAATAGGAGGCAAAATGGCGACAAACACGACTAAGACGTCGAAGTCATCAAACAAGACGTCAAGAGCGTCAACGTCACGAAAAAAGAGCACTAATACCGCTTCTGATGCGGGGACGGTTGGGCAGGTAGCAAAGGGGATCGGTTTTTTGTCGATTCTGGAAGCATTAGTTTTGGGTGTACTAGGTGTGATTATGATTTTACATCCAGACACAGTGACAAAAGCGATTTTCTATGTGGTTGGTATTTTCTTGATGGTGAAAGGAATTTATAAAATTATTAATTTCTTTGCTATGCATAGTAAAACTGATTTTTATAATAACGATTTGCTGTACGGCGTGATTGCGCTAGTGTTTGGTGTGCTAATTGTAGTGCTTTATGAAAGATTGAAGGATGTAATCGGTATTATAGTTGGGGTTTGGATTATCTATAGTGCGTTGGTGCGAATGAACACTTCAATTAAGATGCATGCGGCTGGTTTAAAGCAGTGGTTTTATGTTTTTCTTTTGGCGGCGATTATGTTGGCGCTAGGCATTTATGCGATTATTAACTTTGATATCATTCCGGCTACAGTTGGATGGGTATTGGTGGCGGCAGCGATTGTGAGCGTGATAGACGATTCTATCTTTCTCTTCCGAGTTAATGAAGTGGTTAAAGAATAGGAAATAACTCTTGGAGGGGAAGTTTATTAAGGTCATGTAAGATAAAAATAAAAAATGGCGAATGGAGCTTCAATGGGGATTGGAGTTCCATTTTTGTTGAAATGGGATTTTTCTAAAAATTAAGAATTTTAGGATTTGGTCCTTGATTTTTGGAAAGTGATGGTGTATAATGAAAATGTAGTGGATTCGTAGCTCAGTTGGTTAGAGCGCTGCCCTGTCACGGCAGAGGTCG
>CAZVTE010000130.1:0-2928 GCA_964629705.1 uncultured Candidatus Saccharibacteria bacterium
TCTTATTGTATTATCTTTTACAATGAGTTGTCCAAGATGTTTGGGAGGTAGATATGTGGGGTAATACGATACATTGACAAACCAACAACACTATGATAAACTAAAAATATCTTATGAAAGCTAGTTACGCTACTATTAATCCGGATTTGTCTTACTGGCAAAAGCAAACCACGCCACTTTTTGCGGATCTTTATTGGAATATTCCCGAGCAAAAAACTGGCTCCATTAGCATCGTGGGTGGTAATGGAACCAGTTTCTCTACGCCAATTCGCGTTGCCGAGAGCTTAGAGCGACTTTTTCCACTCAAACATATTAATACTATTTTGCCAGACGCACTCAAAAAGAATTTTCCACCCTTACTCAATCTCACCTTTATGCCTTCCACTAGTAGCGGCTCCTTTGCACGTTCTCGTGAACTCGAAATCGCCTTAAAACAGGCTAATGCTAACCTCATTATCGGTGATCTATCGAAAAACTCTGAAACCGCCATCGCCATCACCGAAGCTCTCAAAATCAAACAAGAAATGACTCGGGCAGGAAATGAACCAGAAATCAAATCCCCACTCAACGTTATCACGCGCGATGCCGTTGATTTACTTGCTTCTGAAGCTGAGATTTTACTCATGAATCCGCAAAACATCTTTATCGCCTCTATGGTGCAAGTGCAAAAACTCCTCCGCGCCATCTATTATCCCAAAATGATTATGTTGTCACAACCGCTAATTCCAATTATCGAAACTTTACATAAGTTTACACTTTCATATCCTACAACAATATTGACATTCCATCAAGATAATATTATCGTAGCAAGCGGTGGCAAGGTAATTACTACTCAAATTGTTGAAACTGATTATTCACCAATCAGCCTCTGGTCAGGCACACTCGCTGCCAAAGTAACCGCACTCAATCTCTATAACCCTAAAAAACCTCTCGAAGCCACTACCGCTGCCATCCTTCATCGCTAAAAATTATTTCTTAGCGACATTGACAAGCCGATGACTATCAATCGCCATACTGTAAGCCTTGGCCAGCGCTGGCATCTGCTCACTCTGCAAGACTTCTTGGCGATTATCTAGCATCACCTGGCTCATTGCCTTAATCTCGGACGCCGCTACCTTGTCTAGTGCTGCCGCCATCACTTCCGCACTTTCTTTTTTACTAAAGACGTAACTACCCCTCGGCACAATCTCTTTCATATCTGGGTCACAGAAAAAAACCGGCAAACCTGTCGCTTCTGCCTCGAGTAGTGTCATCCCCTGAGTATCAAAATTGTACGACGCCATGATACTGAGATGGCAATCTTGCATGCGCTCCAAAATCTTCTTCCGCTCCACCACGCCACCAAATTTTACTTTCAGATTATGCGCTCGCACAAAATTTTCAGCCTTCTTCAGCTGATTACCACCACCATAAACATATAATAAATATGGTCGTTTCAACAAACTCAACGCCTTCAAAAACGGCATAATACGCTTTTCCTTCGACACGCGTGAATTCCAAATCATCTTTATCACATCGCCATCACCCAGCTCACGCGACTGATAAGTTTCTGCTAAAATCTCCGCCGACACGCCATTTGAAACCGGCACAACTGGCTTTGTCACTCCATAATGCTTGATTTTTTTAGCAAAATGCTTGGAGGGCGTAATTACTACGTCAGCATATTGCGCCTGATTCACCATCACCGTCCACAGCATCCGCGCCGCAAGAGTATTCGCCTGCTCGTGGTCACGTCGCACCTGCAACACATTCGGCAAGTAGCGACCGTGCGCCAAGTTCAACACTACTCCCACCAAGTTTTTGAACGGATGTGGCACGTTTATCATAATTGCACGATCTTCACGCCCATGTAGAGTCTGCACCAAAGGCACGCCAAACCGCCGCGCCAACCGTGTACCAGCAATACTGCAACTCGCCTCATAATGCACATGTACTAAATCAAACTCACCAAACCGCGGAAATTTCGCCAACACAAACTTCTCTACCACTGTCGGTCGTTTTGACAAATTTGCGCCTTCAATCGTCAATTTCTTGTGACTAGGTACGTTAATTACCGTCTTATCTCGCGAACCAAACCCTGGACAAAACACAATCACCTCATGACCCAGCTTCTCCAGCTCTTCTCTCTGAGCTTTTACCGATGCCACAATCCCGCCACTAGCCCATGGCGCATATAAATCCGTAAAAATCGCGATTTTCATAAACCTATTTTACTATAAAAAGAGGATGTATGCTATACTGGAATTATGGAAAATTATATATATCGTACCGCCGAGAGCGTTTCACCCAAACACCCTGACAAACTTTGTGATCAGATTTCTGACGCCATCCTTGATGCCTATCTCGCAAAAGACCCCAACGCACGCGTTGCCGTTGAAACTTGCGGCGGGCACGGTCAAGTTTTCATTACCGGAGAAATTACCTCTAGTGCTACTAACATTGATATTATCCCGATTGTGCAACGCCTAACTAGTGATAAGAATCTTGAGATTCACGTCAATCTCGTCACTCAGAGTCCAGAAATCGCAAACGGTGTGAATACTGGCGGTGCTGGCGACCAGGGAATCATGATTGGCTACGCTTGCGATGAAACTCCAGAAATGCTGCCATTAGAAGTCGTGCTAGCACGCGAGCTCAACAAGCATATTTACGCTCACCATAATTATGATGGTAAAACTCAAGTAACAATTCGTCGCAACTCAGAGGATTTTTCTGATACGCAAATTGTCTCCATTGTCGCCAGTTTTCAAAATGTATCTCAAGATGAATTGCGTAAACTAGTGGAAGAGTTCCTTGCTCAACCCGATTGCCAGGATTTGGTTGACGAAGAGATTCTAGAACTGCATCTCAATCCTGCTGGCGATTGGCAGCAAGTTGCCTTAGATGCCGACACCGGCCTCACTGGTCGAAAACTGAACGTAGATAATT
>CAZVTE010000131.1:0-2913 GCA_964629705.1 uncultured Candidatus Saccharibacteria bacterium
TGCCGGCTGGTAGCCGCCAAATCGTCACCCCTGGCAACGAACCCAGCAAACAACTAGTAGATACACGAGATGGGAAGAAATATTGGGTAAGTAAACTAGCGGATCAGAATTGCTGGATGGTACAGAACCTTGATTTGGATATACCAGCTACTGGGCTTAAGGCGGTGGATACGGATATTGAGACGGATTGGACGAATCCAACAGCAGGAACAATCAAGGATAATAATTTTAATGTGGGAACTAGTAGAGAGGTCTCGTACTCGTGGGACGTGGGTGAGTGGGTATTAAAGAGTCCCACTAATATCGATGAATGTAATAATATCCCGACTAACGGCAATATGGCTAGCTGCAATCAATTAGAAGTCTGGAATGGTACGCAAGATGCACACTATTTACTTGGGAATTATTATCAGTGGAATACAGCCGCTGCCGGAAATGATGAGCTGCCCAAGAACGGAGAGGTGACTCCGGTCAGTGTCTCTGGAAGCATTTGCCCCAAAGGTTGGCAGTTGCCAGTTGCAGAATCTAAGCCAGGCACATATCGCGAGCCAGTTATAACAGCAGAAAAAAGCTTTGCCAACCTGTTGTCAAAATATGGCTGGGAAAGTTTCCCGACTAACGGTGGCTGGGGTTGGTATGCTACGAGCCCTAATGCTTCTGGCCAGCATATAGAACTAGCACCACTATATTTTACTAATTTTGGGGGAATAAATGTGGACTCAGGCGGCACTTTCGACGTTTCTTATGGTGATACTTGGAGCAAGACAACCGGAGGATATCTATCTTTTGCACTGGGTATAAAGCTGAAGAATCAACTTGCTCCAGTAGCCGGTGACGAAGTCAAGCGAGGTAATTCTATTCGTTGTCTCGCCCGCTAATATTAGCTTCTTTGTTAGTATCCCTCAGAGCTTTCTGGGGGATATTAGGACGAAACCGGCGAGAGGTGCATAATTATCTATTTTGTAGTATAATAGAAATATGGAATTTGTGGAGTTAAGCGCAGAAGAATTTGCCAAACTTAATTTTAGGTGTAATAATTTCTTGCAAAGCGTGGAAATGTACCGGAGATATGCGGATTTAGGGCGAGAAAAATATTTAGTAGGAGTGAAGAATTCTGAAGATAATGGAGTTGTGGCAGCGGGCTTGATTGTTGGCAGAGCATGGAGATTTGGCAAAAGGACTTATCGTGTTCCAGGTGGCTGGTTACTAGACTATACGGCAAAAGACCATTTTGAAGTTCTGCAATTTCTCACTCAAAAAGCAAAAGAATTCTGCAAAAAGCGAGGCGGCATTGCTCTAGAGATTTCACCAAATGTAGTAAGCCGGTCACGCGATCGTAAGAATAATGTCATTGCTGGTCAAGACAATCGTAAAATCCGTCAAGGGTTAGAGCAACTAGGTTATAAATATCTAGGTGAGTTTGAACAAGTCAAATGGGAATATGTTTTAGAACTGGAGGGGCAAGAGAAGGAAGAACTTTTTGCAGATTTTCGGACGGATCACCGCCAGCGTATTCGGCGTGCAAACCGAGAAAACGTTAAGCTTAGGGAGCTAGGAGAGGACGAGCTGCAAATTCTAAAAGATATCGTAGCGGAATCGGGCGAGCGCCATGGCTTCCAAGAACCAGATTTAGATTATTTTGTATCTATGAAAAAAGCTTTTGGTGATAAAATCAAATTTATGGTCGCCGAAGCAGAAATCGATGGAAAAACAACGCCTCTGACTGCAGCGATGTTCGTCAACGATGGTCATGAAATTGTCTACCTCTATAGTGGCTCTGTCCGGCAGTATCAGAAATTAGGTGGTGCACATCTCTTGCAGTGGCACATGATTCAAGAGGCGCTAGATAGTGGTTGTAAACGTTATAATTTTTATGGAGTAAAACCTGTGGAAGGTAACGGCGTATACAACTTCAAACAAGGGTTTCGGGGGCATGTAGAGGAACTTTTAGGAACATTTATTCTACCGATTGGGCTACTAGGAAAAATCTATACTAGTAGAATCAAACCGTGTGAATTTGGCAATTTGCATTGACAAATCGCTTATGGTGTGCTACACTAAAATTATAAGCTGGTTGATAGCCGGATAGTTTTTGAGGTATTGAAGCAGAGAGAAAATCCACCCCAACGCATATAGTTGGCGCCTGAATTGTAGTAGCCGTAACCATATTGAATAACATAAGAGAGAACTGTACTTGTGGTATAAGCTGTTGACGACCTCAGGAATCCATGAAGGCCCATCCAGTGTGCAAATCCAGCTGGCTCTGTGCCATAGCTTGGTCCGACTGTAATGCCTCCGCTCCGCACAAAGTAAAGTGGGTGAGAGTTAATATTACTAATATTAAGTATGTATGGGTTTAGGTTTGAGGAAAAGGATGCGAACGGTTTATACTTCGGTAATAATCCTAGCTCCTCAGGGCAAACTTACCTATCACAACCTACAAGCTTTGTCAATACAGGTTTTGTGCATGCAAAAGCTAACATTCTTATAGAAGCAGCCACGGAATCACGATTCTGGGGAGAAACTACTACAGACATTGATAACGTATTTCGTTTTACTATATATCGCACGAAAGTATATCCGGCCGTCGACGATGCACGTTGGTATGGCTTTTCTCTATGCTGGCAGCATATAGTTGTAAGGTGCTGTAAATTTTACAACAGATTTTATATGTATAGGGATAGTAATTGTGGTATAATAAAAATGTCTAAACTCAATTTATATTCGTTTCAGTTATCTGATTTTTGTTATCCAGATAAGTGTTGGACAATAGGTAAAAAGCGGCATCGCTCTTCATGCTTATTGCCATCTATTTTGGGTAACAATGAATATGAAATAAAAGAGTTTAGACACCCTGAGCGGTGTCGCTTTTTGAGTTTGGGCTTTTTTCTTTCGAAGAAAGAGAAAAAGTCC
>CAZVTE010000132.1:0-2836 GCA_964629705.1 uncultured Candidatus Saccharibacteria bacterium
TAACACTATTCTTTTTTGTTGGCTATAGTGGGAATTGGGGAACAAGATCCCTAAATTTACCCATTTTTGGTAATTTTGCCGGTTTTCTTCAAGAATAACAAGAGTCATGCTATAATAAATTTATGAAATTGTTTTCCTGGAATGTGAATGGTCTAAGAGCTGTCATTAAAAAAGGTGCCTTGCTCGAATTCATTAACACTGAGCAACCAGACATCTTGTGCTTGCAAGAAACCAAAGCTAAAGAAGGTCAAGCTGAGTTTGACCTGCCAGAGTATCTCGAAATCTGGAATAGCGCTGAACGCGCCGGCTATTCGGGTACAGCAGTATTCAGCAAATTTCAGCCACTCGCAAGTTGGAACGGCTTTACCACCGACATTACCTCAGTTTACCAGTGGGATGACAAATATGGCAATCCACTCACCGAAGGTCGCGTCCAGACCGTAGAATTTGAGCCTTTTTACCTCGTGAATGTTTATACACCTAACAGCAAAAACGACCTTTCTCGCCTTAGCTTGCGCGAGAATCTCTGGGACCCCGCCTTTTTGCGCTACCTCAAGACCTTAGAGGCCAAAAAACCGGTAGTAGTTTGCGGAGATTTTAACGCAGCACACACCCCACTCGACCTCGCTCGCCCTAAAGATAACGAACATCACGCTGGCTTCACTCCTGAAGAACGGCAGGGGATTAAAAATCTGATCACTGGCGGTTTTATTGACACTTTTCGGTATTTCTACCCTAGCATTCAAAGGTACACATGGTGGTCACACTGGGGAAAAGCTAGGGAACATAACGTTGGCTGGCGAATTGATTACTTTTTCGTTTCTGAAAGCTTACTGCCGCACCTCAAGTCTGCCGAAATTTACGAACACATCGCTGGCTCTGACCATTGCCCTGTAAGTATTGATTTGGAATTCTAGTGCTAAGATAGCGCTCTCACAAAAATCACGCTACTAGACCCAAATTCTAGCCACTCAGCGCAAAAGTGTCATTTTCTTGCTAATTTTACGCCCTAATTCTACTTAAAAAGCGATATTTTGCCATCAGAGACTCATTTTCACCTCTTCTAATGGCTTTTCTCAAAAAGCTTATACTTATACCGTCCCGTCACCACAAGCCCACCAGCAAGAGAATTTTGCGGTCTCAGCCTCATAATGAGGTGATTCCATTGCATATAGCAGAGTATGCCTTTAGGCGTTAAATTATACAATATGCAAATGGAAGTTGTCAAATTAACAGGGGTCATTCATAAAAAGAACGCTCCATTTGCACCCCCCCTTGCAAATGGAGCATTCTCTATCAACTATTTATCAAGCGGAACGAGAATACCTGGTTTCTTATAATAGATACCACCCCTATATTCGGACTCAACGCGCTCTAGTAGACCATCATCTACCCACTTTTTCAGCAGGCGTGAAACTTTTGGTGAATCTTGAATCCCAGTGATTTCACGAGTTTCTTGATTATTAATTGTAAAATTATCGTCAAGATAATTACTCACAGTATCCCAATACTCAACTTTTTGCATATTATACAAAATTAGCAATACCGAGTTTGGCTTTTCTGATACAAGAGAATAGCGCGGGTCATATAAATTATTGTCGCTCATTACTTTAAAAATCCTATCAACCCCTTCGCCAATATCAAGGTTCGGTGCGTTATTGAAGCGATTGAGGGTTCGCTGCAACATTGGATTACGCGCAAAGCGTTCACTGCGAATATTTTGCGGCGTAATATATCCTGGATATGCACCCGGACTTTCTATCTCAACCCGGTCGTCAAAGAAGCGAATCTGAATGTCGTCTTCCAAGAAATAGTTGCGGTGAATTACGGCATTAGTCACGGCTTCCTGGAATGCCCACTCTGGAATCATTATAGTCGGCAAGAAACTTGCCCCAACTAATTTTGGTGGCGACTCACGCACAACTTTACGATAATAATCCATCGCCTGCTGAATCTGGTCTAGCAAACACCCTTCAATCGTAAAAGGTCGCCGCACGAAGTTAGGGTCGCCAGAATAATTACGACTTTTGCCATAATAATGTGAAATTTTGATACTCGTTTTAGATTTCAGAGCAACAGCAGGATTTTTGCCGAAAAGTAATACGGCAGATTTATGTAGCATCCACTTGCCATTATCATGCGCTGCTAACCCGTTATCTTTGAGAAATTGCCAGTCTTCGGTATTTTGGCTATTAGTATCGGCCTTATATCTCGCCAACATATCTAAATCCAAGTCTTCCAACTTAACGCCTGCGGCTTTTTCGTCTTCATATTTCAAACTACCTTTTTCATAACGCAGACGAGTAATCTCTGATGCGCCCATCTTATGGTTTTTATTACCATCACGCCTAAAAGTATCGCCATTTTTAAGCGAATGAATGTCTTCGCCCTTATTGACAGTCAAAAGCAAAATCTGATCCTTTTGATTTTCGGTATTCACAATGTCAAAGTATTGTTTCTCTACCGAAAATAGCGGTGGCTCAAACTCTTTATCTAGTGCATTCAGAATATCAGAAACATTATCAGCGCCCTCGCTAATTCCTATTAGTCGCTCAGCCTTCGGAGCTTTCTTGGGATCTTCTAAGCCTAAAGCAATCACTCCGCCATCAGTATTAGCGAAAGCACAGACCGTTTCTATAATTTTTGCAGGTTTAATTCGGGTGCGTTTACAATCAAACACTTGCGATTCCGGCAGACTCAAGAAATAATCTATTTTCTTATTTTTAGATTCCATACCTTATATTATATCATGCTTTCAATTTACTGGTGACATATTGATAAAAACGGTTCACCTAACGAATCCAGAAAGAAAGATTCAATAAAATAGGAACAATCT
>CAZVTE010000133.1:0-2787 GCA_964629705.1 uncultured Candidatus Saccharibacteria bacterium
ATATAAATCTTCCAAATCTAGAGTATTTATTTCTAAAGCTAGATATGGTATAATGTCCTTATGGATAACTTTGAATACCTCAACCAAATCTCTCAATCTGTTCGTCCTACCAAAAAGTCCAGAGTTAGCTCTGCTTTCCCTATGAAATTAATAATCTTCACCGTCATCGGCGTAGTTCTCTTTTTCATCCTCATGATTGTAGGCGCTAGCCTTAGTAATCAAACCAGCAGTTCTACCGACCTCGCCCTCGAACTCAATCTTCGCGTCACCAATCTTAATACCACTATTACCACTTACAACAATTCCATCAAATCTTCTCGTCTACGCTCCATTGGCGCTTCTCTCTCCAGCACCCTCAATAACACCGCAACTCAACTCCAAGGTTATTTTACCACCTCCGGTCTCGAGTCTGACGACCTAACGCCTAAAGAATCTATCGTTGAAGCAGAGACAAACTCTACCATGGAACTTGACACTGCCCTAAATAATGCTAAGCTTAACGGCCTACTCGACCGCGTCTACCTCAATCAAATCTCCTACCAAGTCGCCATGCTCATGTCCCTAGAATCACAAACCGCCGCTAAGGCCGACGAGGAGTTACTCAACATTATCACTCAGTCTATGAATAGTCTCAGCACTGTTCAAGATGCTCTCCTAGCTTTCTCAGACGCCTCCAGCTAAGCACAAAATATCATAAATGTCAATAGTTTTAGCCTAAAACTCCTCGTTTCTGCCAAAAATACACAACTTTTTCTATTTTTTGTCAAAAAAGTATTGCATTTTAAGCAAAAGTATGATACAATAGAAGTATGAGCAAGAAAACTTCAAAAATATCCGAGCAACCAAGTGGCCTCATTGACCGCTTCAAAAACAGCGCTTTTCTCAAAGAATTTGGCGAATTTATCAATCGTGGCAACGTAGTCGATTTAGCTATCGGTGTTGCCGTTGGTGGAGCTTTTACCGCCATCGTCAAATCTTTAGTTGATGATATTATTATGCCGATTGCCAGTCTCCTTGCTGGTGGTGCAGATTTTTCCAAACTAGCTATCGATATTCCTAACTTTTTCGGCGCAGACACTACCGCCCACATCGCCTACGGTAATTTTATTCAAAACGTAGTCAATTTTCTACTAGTAGCCTTTGTAATTTTCGTCCTTGTCAAAATCCTCAATCGCCTCAATCGCAAAAAAGAGGCCTAAGAAAAGAAGATTTAATAAAAAAATCATAAACCCGCCGAAGAATCTATAATATCTAAGAAATAATCAGGCTAACTATTATTTCCCAATCGCATTCTCACCTAATTCATTCGCCACCGGAATTACAATATTCCTACTCCGCCCAAACAAGCACAAAGCCATAAATCCTACTAGATACATCGATTCAAAAATCAACAAATTATTCTTTAACCAAGCACGATCAAGTAAATAACCTACCCCATAAATCGTCCCTATTACAATGAATACCCCGCATGCAATCCGCGTCCGCTTTCCTGTTCGCTGGCACAGTAGTGCCATCCACGATATAACAAGCATCAGCAAAAACATTGTTCGCGAACAAAACTCATGAATCAAACTTACTGGACCTGGTTCACCATCATAAATACGATCAAATCTACCAATTGGACACACCGACAACCCAAGCAATGCTAGTAGCATAACTATTACCACTACAAAGTAATACCACCCCATTCGCCAACGTCTTCCTGCCGTCCATAAAAATTTCAACATAAAATAGGCCACAAAGAAATTTCCCACTCCAAACATTATCGAACTCCACATCTCTAGCCCCACATAACGACTAATCGAATAGTTCAGATGAAAACCATAGCCATTCAAACTATTTGCAACCACCGCAATCAAAGTTGTCGTCACAAAAATCGACAAAGCATTAATCATCCACCAACGGTTAATGTTATTTTTCATCCGTCATTTGCTCCGTCATATTATAACTTAAACGTATTAAATCTTCCACTTCTTCATCATCTAACTGCCCCGACAGTACTACTTCAATCCCGCCCTTACCAAAATAGCGACTCTGCATGACCGATTCATACTTATCTTGCAAAATCTTCCCCAAAATTGCATCTGAACGCACTTCTATCGTCTTCTTATTATCCACCAAGAAGGTTTTGCCATTCGGCGCAATATACAAAACATCTTTAATTGTTTCTGAACCATCCTGCTTACGCTCTTTTTTTGTAAACTCCTCAATCCCACTGATTTTCTCAATTGCAACCATATTTCTACTTTCTTTTATTCCTTACTAATCTCAAAATCTCACCTTGATCAACAACTCCACTTCGTATTACTTATTAATCAAGCTAAAATCTCTCTTCTATTATCGCAAACCCCTCCCTATTTATCAAGCATAAGCCTCACCTAAAATTTAAGAATATTTTTCCAACGATAATACCGCTCCAACATTCGCGAAGCGGTATTTTCATATCTAAACTTAGCTTAACGTGCCAAACAACACACAAAATCACCATTGGTAGCCAACATGATTTTATAACCATCAATATTATTAGTAGAGACTTTAAGCATTGCAGTAGCATTCTTAAAGTCTCCTTCTGTAGTTGGCGTAAATTCTACAGCAATTTGGTCAGTGAGAGCAATGGAAAGTACCGGATTTACCGTAGCCGCATATGACATGGTAGAGCTGGCTTCCTCGGCACTGACTCCTTCCGTCACGTTTGGCGATATCAAGGCTATAGTTTTTTGACATCAAAACCATCCTACCGAAACCCATCGTTCGGCAGAAGTGCTGGGCTCAGGCAGCGAGCATGCG
>CAZVTE010000134.1:0-2756 GCA_964629705.1 uncultured Candidatus Saccharibacteria bacterium
CATCCGCTACCGCAACAGACATCCTAGGAACAACTCTTCGCTATTACGGTCTTTCGGTACGTTGTGTGGCGCGGTAAGTTCTAAATAATTTTACTCCCGGAAGTTGATTTTCTGGGAGTTTTAGGTTGTAAATAGTGACTTTGGTTTCGCAAACTTGTGAAAATGGGGATTTTGCGAACTGGATTGAATTTTAGCAAAAATCTGGCAAATTTTGGCATTTTAGGCTGTTTTATACATAAGGATACCAAAGTTGTCAACTTCTGCTCCAGAATAGGCACTAGCGGCTTCTACTAGCCTCACAGGCACAGAAAAATAGGTGATATATATCCACAAGCATTTTACTTATCATTATGGTTATAATCTGAAGGTTGACCAAAGATTTTTTGGTTCTTAATATCATCTGGAAGATAATTCTTGTCCAGATGGAAGCCGGCAGTCCACTGTTGCCCCTCGCCAAAACCGAGCTCTTTCATAAGTTTAGTCGGGGCATTGCGTAGCCAAGTTGGCACAGGGCAACCCATGCTTTTGGCAGCCAGAGATTGCGCTCTCGCCCAGCCGTTATAAGCGTCGCGATTTTTCTTGGCCTTGGCTAGTACCACAGCTACATGACTAAGGATAATTCCACCTTCAGGCATACCAACCCGCTCGATGGCTTGAAAACAGCTCACGGCGAGATTGAGCGCACCATTGCCGGCCAAACCAATATCTTCACTGGCAAAAATCACCATCCGCCGAGCGATAAATTTGGGATCTTCACCAGCATTAACCATGCGTGCCAGGTAGTAGAGCGTAGCATCCACATCAGAACCGCGCATCGACTTGATAAAAGCTGAAATATTATCATAATGATAATCACCAGACTTGTCATACAGCGGCATCTTCTTGCCGACAGCGGTTTCGACCACCTTTTTGTCGACTTTTTGGGCTAGGCTCAGGGCTAATTCTAGGTCACCAAGGGCGGAGCGCGCATCGCCGCCCGACAGGTCGGCGATAAGTTCGAGCGCTTCGCGCTCGACTCTGGTCGAGGCGGATTCCGCCTCGACCGCGCGCTCCAGCACCTCCATTATACCTTCACGGCTTAAACCTGAAACCACGACTACTCGGGACCTCGACAAGAGCGGCGAAATCACCTCAAAACTTGGATTCTCGGTAGTAGCGCCAATTAAAATAATTAACCCCGACTCTACATGCGGCAAAAAAGCGTCCTGCTGTGCCTTATTAAACCGGTGAATTTCGTCTACAAACAACACTGTGCGCATACCCAGATTCCAGTTTACCCGCGCGCGCTCGACAACATCCTCAACATCCTTCTTCTTGGCAGTAACCGCAGAAATTTCCACGAAATCCGCCTTGTACTCTTTGGCCAAAATCCGTGCCAAGGTAGTCTTACCCGTTCCTGGAGGCCCCCAGAAAATCAGATTCACCGGCTCGCCCTTACGTAAAATTTCCGTCAAGATCTTGCCATCACCAATAATCTGCTCTTGCCCAACAACTTCGTCTAAACTCTGCGGGCGCATTCTCTCCGCTAGTGGCACTCTATTCATAGACATTATTATACCACAAACAGTTAAAATCCGCCCAAAATTCTGAGCGGATTCTCCTCCTTTCTAGTTTTCTAGTTCTCCAGCCTTCCATCCTCAGCTAATGCTGGGTTACATTTTCGCTGCGAGAGCAGCCTGCGCATCCCGTGTCTTAAGGTACTTCATTTGTAAATCAAAAAAGCTATAGAAGCGTGAACAGAGCTGCTCAGTACAGCTTTCCGGAAGGTATCGTTGTAAAATCTTCTGCAAATCTTCACTCACCGTGACGAAACCATTAATCTGCTCCTTGTCTTCGAGATACATTACCACGCCAAAAAGTTGCGCCGCCAATATGACGTTGTACTCCGCGTTATCAGAATGAGCGACCTTATGGAGTAACTCATGTAGTTCCGCCAAGCTGCACGCGTCGGCAGGACATACATCAATCCCTCGAAAAGCCAGTCGGTTACGAATTGCAACGTTCGTCTGCACATTTTTGGCTCCCAAAATTTGCAGCTTCGTGACGGCGTCATCAACACAGGCGTCTGCCAATAAATCGGTCGCCCGTATAAACTTGATACCGGTGTAATCCTCCAATACGCCGGTATCAAGTAGTGGGTCAATAATCATAACACAATCAAGCTGTTCTGAGCAGTGTAACTCCTGCACAAATTTCAGCATGTCTTCGGTATATGTGACCCATTTTACCTCAGAGCCAATTACGTATTTAGACTCATAATGCTCACCAAACAAAAATTGTGAGCTGTCCGTAAAGCTCTTTACAATACTGTTTCCTTGTCCCTGATTAAGCATCCCGTCAATTAAAATTTTCTTCGCCATTTTTACCCTCCTTTTAGTGAGAGATGGAGACTAGATTTAAAAGTACCAAACCTACCCCACCTCGGTTTACAATTATCAACACTCCCGGAGTGCCCTATCCTTCTATTATATCACACTTTTTTATAAAAAGCAATACTTTTTTTCACATTTTCTTGCATTTCTGGCAAAAATCTGACAAAAGTACTTGTTTTGTGATATAAGATTAAAACATAAGCATTTCGCCAGATTACAGGCTTCTCGTATTATTACAAGAAGCCCCAGTTGTAGCTAAAACAGAATATCTCTCTTTATTTAGTCAGGTCTGCTGGAGAAAGCCCCAGTCTATTTTTGGCCATATATCCAGTTTTTTTCTGAGCGTCCCTCATGAGTTGCTTGATAGCATCAGGATTAAACTTA
>CAZVTE010000135.1:0-2749 GCA_964629705.1 uncultured Candidatus Saccharibacteria bacterium
CAGACTAACGATTTAGCAAACCGTCCCCTTCAGCCACTTGGGTAACCCTCCAAAATATTAACATCTATCTCCTATATTGGTACAAATAAATGCTGTATTATTATTGTAGCATACTTTTTAATTTTTTGTGAAAAAATCTTTGTATATGTGATATAATGTAAGTATGGTAAAAGGAAGAGTAGAGCCAATTACATGGGAGGCTGAGGAATATATTCCTCATGAGAAAAACAATTGGTGGTTTGTGGGTTTAATTGCGATTACTTTGGTTTTGGTAGGTGTTGCGATTTTGTTGAAGCAGTGGACTTTTTTGGTGGTGATTGTTTTGGGTGCTTTAGCCTTGTTGATATATGCGGTGCGAGCTCCGCGGATTATTCGTTATACTTTGAGTGACAAGGGGTTGGCTGAGGGTGATAAACAATATAGTTTTGATGAATTTAAATCTTTCGGTGTAATGCGTGAGGAGGGGCATTTTGCGATTGTTTTGACGCCACGGAAAAGATTTTCACCGCGGTTGACGGTTTATTTCCCTGGTGCACAGGGTGAGATGATCGTAGATGTTTTTGGAGCAAGATTACCTATGGAAGAAGTGAAGTTAGATTTCTTTGATAAACTGATAAAGTTCTTGCGTATTTAGAAAATGTTGTGTATAATAGAATCATACGTTATAATATATAATGAGTAAACAATAAATAAAGGTGGGCAAAAAAGATTATGAGCCAACAGAATCGAAATAACGATAATGAATTGCAGCGTGCAATCGATGAAATCACTCAAAAGGGTGGTAATAACAACGCTAATATGAAACAGCCTATGAGCAACGGTCCTGCTTCTGCTCCTGTGAGCATGCCTCAGGGTCCTAGCATGGGTTCTATGAAGTTGCCGAGTGCGCCAGTTCCACCTATGTCTATGTCGAGTCCTTCGCCAGCGTCTTATAGCCGAGGCTTTGGTGGAGGTGGTTATGGTGGCGGTTCCGATATCGTAAAGGTTAAGGAGGCTGCTTTGAAGGAATTGTTCCCGATTATGGATCGTGTTGAGGTTGAGCCAGAGAAGCGTTTTATCCTTTTCCAGGAAATGCTGAATACTATGCGAGATAAGGCGGTGATTGCGCCTGCGTATGAGGCAGCTCGCCAGATTCGTGATGATAAGTTGCGTGCTGATTCTTTGCTGTATTTGATTAATAGTATTGATGAGATGTCGCTTTAGAATAAAGATTAATGCAGGGGTGGTGCTGTTCTGATGGATAGCACCACTTTTTGTGAGGAGGTTTTTTGAGTATATTTATTATAGGTGTCCCTTCGACTGGTAAAAGTAGTTTAGCCAAAAATATTAAAGAGTGGTGTCCCACGGTAAACGTGTTTTCTTTTGAGGCAATACGTAACGGTTTTATTAAGTCAATGCCGGATTTGCAAATGAATGATAGAAATAGCAAGGCTAGAGAAGATATTTTACCGGAGTTTATCGTGGAATTTGCGAGCTGGAACGAGCGTTTGACTGGTGATTTATCTGTTATTGAGGGTAGTTTTGCCTCGGCGGGAAAGGTTCTGAGCCTAGCTAGTGATAATGATTTGATTATTTGCTTAGGGTATGGTGGTGACAAAGATAAAAATATGATTGCGCAGATTGCTCTGTCAAGAGTAGATTCTAAACATTATCTTTTTGGTTGCTCGGTGGAGAAATTTGTAAAACACTTTTATGACATTGATACGATGGATTGGGAAAACTTTGAGTTTTGCAAAAGACACCAAATTCCCTATTTTGATACTTCTTGTGGCTGGAAGGAGGCAGAAGATTTTGTGAAGAATTGGTTACGGTCTAGCGAGATAATTGTGAAAAAGTAGATTTTGATTATTAGTAATGCTAATACGGTATGGGTTTAGGTTTGAGGAAAAGGGGGATAATTGGATGGGCTATTATCAAGATGGTAGTAGTGGAGCTACTCAAATTGCTTTGTTGAACCCGATTTATAACTCTGCTGCTGGGTCGATAGTTATGCCACACTTATTATATTATGCAGGTTGCTTTGGTTGGAATCATGTACAAACTACTAGTCAGGGACAGGAGGTGTATTATTTTGAATACGGTATATTATCGGTAATTCCTTCAGCAGTCAATCCTAGTAAACCTAGTGGCCATTCTCTCTGCGGACTACAGAAGTAGCGGAGAGAAGATGCTTGAAAGCGGAAGTCGTTCATATCTATAGAAATGCCATCTTGATTGAGCTGTAGTCTGTAGCTGCGATCTACGCTGCTAGTTTTATTGGAGAATATACGCATGAGGCTATTGGCGCTATTGAGGAACATTGCCGTGGCTACCACTCCACTCCGTACAAAGTAAAGTGGGTGAAGGGTAATATGATTAGTAATAATAAGTCGGTATGGGTTTAGGTTTGAGGAAAAGGATGAGGGTTGGGGATATTGGTCAAAATTAACTGCTAACGATTTGGCTATCTTTTTCACTAAACCACTGTATAATACAAATAGTGGCGATTTGACGCCATCTAGTTACCTTAGGATTAACTGGTTTCGTGCTTGGAGTAGTAGCGCTAATCAAGATGTTTATTATGCGGATTGGATTCAGGTGGTAAATAACGGTCTTTTTCCAACAATGGAAGCACATCGGGAACATGGGTTTTCTCGCCGCTATTAATGAGATTATTGGATTTTAAGTTTTTAAGCGTTTGAATAGTATGGTAAATATTAATCTTGCAATATTCAAGTTTATAAGATAGATTAATTTTGATGTCTTAGTG
>CAZVTE010000136.1:0-2737 GCA_964629705.1 uncultured Candidatus Saccharibacteria bacterium
ACGGTAAGGTCTATTGGGTAAGTAAACTAGCGGATGGTAATTGCTGGATGGTGCAAAACTTGGATCTAAATATTACTCAAAATATGGTTGCGAGCGGTAGCTTAAATAGTGGCAATACTGATCTTGGCTATATTGGTGCGGATGGACTTGCTGTAGAAAATGGAATAGTTTGGAGTGGTTCAACGACAAGCACCAGTTCTACTGATGGGCTAAGTGGATGTTCTCCAGATTCATGGCTTGACGCTACCAAAAATAACAACGGAATATCTGGAAATTGTGTCGTAGTTGATAACAAGGCTCGCTATGTTGCAATAGAGACGCAGATAGTTGACGAATTACATCCTACGGCTGGCGCACCTGATCCGTCTGAGAGTAATATTGCGGACACGAAATCTATGGATGTAGGTGTCTATGTTGTCAGTCGACCGTTATGGTATGCCTCTCATTTAGATGCGTATAATTGTTCTTGGCTTGGCGCTTGCGCAACTTATGGTGCCGTTGATGTTTCCAATACTGAAAAATGGAGTCCAACTTATGATTCGGCATCGGATCCAGTGAATGCTGGTCGGAATGATATTAATTATCGAGCAATTAAATGCACTGAGGGTACGGAAGCTTTTAACGAGACTGAAACTGAAATGACTTCTTGGTGTACTGCTGGTGAATATGATCCACATTATTTAGTAGGTAATATTTATCAGTGGAATACAGCTACCGCTGGTAGTGGTGGCAACCTTATAGGAACAGAGAAAGAGGCTGCAAATAGTATTTGCCCAAAGGGCTGGAGATTAAGTGCTGGCGGAAAGAATAATGATGGCACTGCATTATTACTTAAGTCTGATTCGTACGATTCTTTGCTTTCAGTTTATGGCTGGGATATGTCTACGATTGGCGGAAAAGGACTTTTAGCAAATCCGACAATTCCAAATCCATCTCCTGAAGGATTTAATGTCTTAAAGGCGCCGTTCTATTTTGGTAGCGGAGCGAATTACTCTTATTTAACTAATGCGATTGAGTATTGGCGTTTATACTATAGTTTTTGGAATAGTACGCCAGCGCAAGCAAATATACCAGAGGCTGCCTATAGGTCCGGTTCTAGTACTGGAGTTCATGCGTTCCCATCTGCTCAATCGAAGCGTAATTATTATTATTCTATCCGTTGTCTCGCCCGCTAGCATAAATACTTTCATTATATCCCTCAGAGCTTTCTGGGGGATAATGGTTATTGTGGGTGGCATCGGTTAGACGTTTCGGTTTGATGTGTTGTCTGGATGTTTGGGGGCAACAAAACAAAAGCATAATTACCGGGAATATCTAGTTTTCTAAAATTAACATATACATAGAAGCCAACGGCATCGATGAGAAAAACCGTGTATTTTCCAATCCTCAAGGTCTGCATAGATGCTATTTTTACTAATTTTGAAAACGTATATTAAGGTTGCGCCGAAGGTTTTTGATAATACCATCGTCCAGTCACCTATTTCGTAGCCTCTCGTTCCAATATCATTGGCAAGTAGTCCACTCCGCACAAAGTAAAGTGGGTGAAGGGTAATAAACTCCTATTGCGAACCATAGGAGTGATTGTAACTAAGCGATACATTTTACCAAAGTTAATATATATGGGTTTATCAATAGGCAAACCTAATTTTAATCTCTAAGTGCAACATGGCCAGGGTAAATGTAGGATTGTGAATAGGGTTATTCTTTCTCATTTTATGATATAATATACTCTATGAATAGAGGATGTAAAAAGCGTAGCGGTCGTTTCAATTGGCAACAAAAGCAGAAACTCAAAATCGTACTTATTATAGCCGGCTTGTTGATGTGGTCGCTTGCAGCGTTGATGCCGGGAGATGGTTGGGGAGTAATACTTGTGCCGACGGCCTATTCTCTTTTTTGTCATATCGGCTTGGCTTTATCAACTGAGTTGACGATGTTTGATGCACGGGATATTCTTGTGGCGTTTATGGCTATTGCCGGCGAGGTGCTATTATTTGTTGGATTGTTTATGCGAAACGATTCTAATAAACGTCCAGCCACTTCGCGTGCGCATGAAGCGATGTTGCAGATAATTATTGGTTCGTTGCTTGGAGTTCCAATAATTGGTCTGAGCGCTTTTTTGGTTATATTCCTTTCCCTGTTTGCAGGGATAGGAATTATTTTGGCGGCAGTAATATTGCCAGAAGGGATTGCGGGGATTCTTTTACTTGCGCGAGGCGTAGGCGCTATGCAGCGTGTTTATCAAGAGCCTAATGAGGATATAAATAATAAGAAATCGCAAAAAAGTCGCAATAAGAGCGGTTAACTAGCGTATTTCATGGATGGCTGTAAAAAGTCTTAGTTCCCTAATGCTAGATGGTAGTTTTAGAAAAAGTTGCGAATTGTTGATTTGCGAAAAATAACTACTTTATGAAAGAATATGTTATAATGGAAGTGTCTTATGTAAAAGTTTCATAGTCAAGCAACTTAGTTTGTTTTGATTTTTGGATTATTAGTTGTTTTTAGTGACTTTTTGCTAGACCGCAGACAGCGACACCGCATAATAACGGTTTAGTGATTAGTAAAACTAAGAACGGCTGATTATGAAACAGGCATAAGACACCTCTGCGGTGTCGCTTTTTTCTGGGTGGATTTCTTTCTTTTATAAAAAAGAAAGAAAGTCCAAGAAGAAAGAAAAGCATATGATTTCATTTTCGAAAAGCGCGGTTTCCGAAAATGAAATGGTTTCTTGCAGTAA
>CAZVTE010000137.1:0-2724 GCA_964629705.1 uncultured Candidatus Saccharibacteria bacterium
GTGCATTCATATACTCCGATTTAAAGAACCGGATTGACTTCGACAGCTCTGATGCAAAATTCTCCAAAGTCGAATCCAAAGCTTTAAACACTTGTCCTTCCACCTTGTCCTGCGCCAAACCAAACTTCAAAATAAACTGCCGTGATTGTTCTTCCTTCACCGACAAGGCCGATGCCACTGTCTTTGCAAGTAACGAGAACCCCCCTGGAATCGTACGTACCAATCGCGGCGCACCCTTATACATCATTACAAGATCTGTTGAACCGTCACCCAAATCAATAATCAATCGCGCATCCTGCGCCCCTACCGGCGACAAAGCCCTCGCCATCGCTATCGACTCTGGCTCTTGTGCAACCACATTCAAACCATACGACTCAATCGTTTCCAGCAGCGTTTCGGTATATTCTATCGCTGCTGAAGATATCAAAACCTCTGCCTTTGTCGCATCCACCGGACTCACACCTAGCGACACAAAATCCACCGTCGCCTCATCCACCGCCATCGGAATATATTTATCCAACTGATACTTTACCGTACTCAGCAACTCATCTTTCGGCAAATTCTCCACCCGAATAATTGAATTAAAAGTTTTCGAAGCCGGCATTCCTACGGCCACATTCTTCACGGTGATTCCAGCCTGTTTCATTGCCCCCAAAATAATCTCGCCCATCCGACGCTTCCCTGCTGCCGAATCATCCTTCAAGACTTTTTGCTCCACTGGCACATAGGCGAACTTTTGCAGAGTCCAACCTCTCTCAATATCACCAGAAAGTTGAACCAATCTTATGGCTATCGTTCCTATATCTAATGCGAAGAAATCGCCCACGCCGTGAATCAAACTCATATTATCATTATAGACTTAACAATTATCGCCGTCAAGCACATATTTTCCATTTTTTCAAAAATAATTATTCAAACTCCCGTTCTCAGTCAAGTCGCCACTTGACTGTTATTTAGACACTGTCCGGTTTTTTCACCCCTGTTATTCTCTGTAATTATCAGTCCGCTTAAAACAATCAAGTCGTCACTTGACCGTTCTTACTTATTTTATAATGGTTTTTCCAAAATTTTTCTCTTTTGAAGCTCGTTTTGCTAAAGTTAACCAATAGAATCGCTCTTGATTTCCATTCTTTCCTCTCAAATCATTATCACGCTTTTTACAAACCAGAAATCCATTTTGCACCAACTGATTTTCAAAATTCCGAATAATCTCCCGCCGCATTTTTTCATTTTTCACCACCCCCTTATTCAGCTGAAAAGCTTTTGCCTCGAACTGCGGCTTCATCATTACCAAAAAATCAGTTTTTACAGTTGCTAAATTCCGTCTAGCATATTTCAATACTTTCATTAAACTCACAAACGAAACATCTGCCACTATTACATCCGGAAATTCACCTAACACCACTTCTCCATCACAATTATCTTCTGCCGTCACCTCAAAAATATCCGTTTTCTCAAAAAGCTCAATCCGCGGATCAAACCTCAGTGGCGCCTTCATTTGTCTAGTTCCCTTCTCCACTGCAAACACCTTACGTGCACCCAACCTTAGCGCCAACTCCGTAAAACCACCAGTTGACGAACCAATATCAAGCACTGTCTTTTCTCGAAAATCAAAACCAAAGTTCTCCACTGCTTCCTGAAGTTTCAATTCCGCCCGTCCCACTATCTCACGCTTTTCCATATATTTATATTATAGCAAAAATTTCGCTTTTCCCCAAATTATTTTTTATTTAAACATATTTAAAATAAAATTCCACCAAAAATCTTCCATTCTCGCCAATATTTTTTCCGAACAAAAAAGTAGCCCGAACAAAGTGAGCTACTTTTGTCGTAATGGTTAACGCGCTACACACCGCACTGCTTGACCAAACCAGCGAGCCCAGTAATATGACGGTCTTACGGAAGAATCATTATAATTGAAAAGGTAGGCATACGAGGAATTCTGACTGGCGGCACTCGTCCATAAATAACCATTTGCACCCACGCTTGACAGACTACCATCGTTCAGATCTATTTGACTACTTTTCGTAAAATACCACGGCTTAAGGTTAAGATTATAGCCATTTTGAGCAGTTGCACCGTAGCGAATATTTCGCTCATCTTCTCCAGGAAAGATATAACCATATCGAGCTAAGAGGTCGTAGAATGTTATATCTCCACCAATGTCCGTGATTTCAGTATTACCTCGAGAAGATGGCAGTTTCCAACCTTTCGGACAAATGCTGCCAGAAGCGTTCGCTAATTCAGCTGCGCTAGAATCTATAAGTTCACCCGTTCCCGCCGTCGCTGCGTTCCAAGAATAGTAGTTACCAATCATATAATGAGCGTCTTGAGTACCATTATATAGCTCTACTCTGTCACAACTAGTAAGTGTCTCGCCCTTCGTAATCGTGCAAAATGTGCTATCCATAGGATTTTTTAAGACATAATTGCCTAAATTCCAGCTCAAAGTACTTTGCTGAGTATTACCTGTAAATTCTAATTTTCCCGTAATTGTTACCTTCGGCGGATAAGCACTACTTTCATTCCACACTTCGGACACGTCAGTGTTCGAGGGATTGATTTCATTATTATCAATTCTTTCCTGTGTAATATCATAAGCTAGATTCTGTGTCATCCAGCAGTTACCATCCGCTAGTTTACTTACCCAATAGACCTTACCATCCCGTATATCAATCAGTTGTTTCGATGGTTCGTTGTGCAGGCTGGCACTGACGGCGTTGC
>CAZVTE010000138.1:0-2720 GCA_964629705.1 uncultured Candidatus Saccharibacteria bacterium
CTAAACCCATATAGAATTAACATTATTACCTACTCAACCCACTTTACTTTGTACGGAGTGGATGGATAGGTAATAACAACATTGGCGCCTCCAATCTAGAAACTTGGATCTGGTCACAATCAACCTATAACATATCTGGACTCGCTTATGCTCTAGCTACCGATAGTATAGGCTCAATGCCAGCTAATTTTACCAGCATGAACTCCGGTCGTTCTCTCCAATCCTAAGAACAGAGAGAAAAACCATGTTCACGCCATGAACTAGCTACAGGAAAAATTGATTGTCCTCCAAACTGCAACCAAAACGCATCATCGACCTCCGTAGCCGTTAATCCCCAACACCTCATCCAATCACCCGCACTTCTAATAGATCCATCCTGAGGATAAGTATCACCAGACTTAAAATAATACAAAGGAGTCAACGATACTAATGCTAAATCAAAACCACTTTGCCCATATCCATACCAGCTATCCTTTTCCTCAAACCTAAACCCATATAGACTTAATACTTTTTTACCATAGCTGCAATATATAAGGACAAAATAGATAGTCTCACATAAAATCTAATGCCAACAAGAATAGGATAACTCTCAGAACCTATATAACCCACCAAAAACCAACCGGTCATCAACCAGCTCATACCCCCATCCTATCACACTTATGCTAAAAAGTCAAGTTTTATTTTCTCACCCAATATACAACCTCGTCAAAGGTTGGTAAAGTTTTACCAGACCACATCGCCAACTGCTGTCCGCCATCCGTCAAAACCATAAATGTCGGATATTCCACCACATCATATGTCCTACACAAACTTTCCCCTTCTGGTTCGTCTGGGCTTAACAGCTCCACTTCCTCGCCACTCCGACGTTCAAATTCTCTCATCCATTCTTCAATATTTCTACCATAATCGCTCTCACGCCGTCCAATACAAACTGTTCTCATTTCTTTACCTTCTTTTTCTTTTGCTCCTTTAAAATTTGCTCAAAATCGTCCAGCGTCTTAAAATCACCAAACACGCTTGCAAACCGAATATATGCCACTTCATTCTTATCCGCTAAGACATCCAATACCGTACTACCAATTTCCGACGAGGTCACCACATCCTCTCCGCGTTCCCTCAACAAAATCGTCACTCTATCTACCACCTCTTCAACTTCTAAAGTAGAACTCATAAATTTTCCTACGCTATTACGCACGGCATTTATCAGTTTATCCCGATCATATGGCTCACGATTACCACTGCGCTTTCTCACCATCAGCACAATCGGCTCAATACGCTCATATGTCGTAAATCTCTTCCCATCCGGACTTACTCGTCGCCTCCTAATTGTGGTTCCATCTTCTGTCTCTCTACTTTCCAGAACTTTGCTATTTCCAATCCGTGGCATAACCCCCATCATTTCTTACCTCTACTCTCTATTTTTATTGCGAAATCGCTCCCTCAATGTTGGCGGAACATCCAAATCATCCTCATTCTCTGTGCGAATAGAATCCCACATGTTCGTCTTATTACTAGAAGTAAAATCCGCTACCGCATCATTATTACTCCGCTCCACTACAGGTTCTCGATCTCGGCTCGGAGTAGGCTCTTCCCGCATCGTACCCATGCCACCAACATCATAGCTATCACCACTGCGTTCGTTACCACCGTAATTATTACCATATCCACTCACATTGCCAACCGTCATACCGCCCCAAGCATCCATGCCCGAAGATTGCTCCATATCCAACTTACGGTAATACTCCGAATCAAACCCCGTTGCAATCACAGTGACTACCATCTCGTCCTGCAGCTCTGGTCTAATCGAAGCACCAAAAATAATATTCGCATCTGGCGCTACTGCACCCGTAATTATCTCTGCCGCTTCTTCAATTTCACTCATCGCCATATCATCACCACCAGCCACACTGAACAATACTCCTCTAGCACCATCAATCTTTACTTCAATCAATGGTGACTCAATTGCCTGCTGTGCCGCTAGCACTGCACGATTCTCACCGCTAGCTCGCCCAATTCCCATCAGTGCCGACCCAGCGTTCTTCATCACTGCCTTCACATCAGCAAAGTCAAGATTAATAATCGCATGCTCCGTAATTAATTCAGAAATCCCCTGCACACCTTGACGCAACACATCATCTGCGATCTTAAAAGTCTCCAACAAAGGTGTCCGCGGGTCAATCGTCTGTAATAGTCTATCATTCGGAATCGTAATCAAAGCATCCACCTGCCGCGAAAGATTATCAATCGCTTTTTCCGCATTATTACGACGCTTTGCCCCCTCAAAAGTAAACGGCTTCGTTGCCACACCAACAGTTAGAATATCCCTGCTTCTTGCCTCTTCCGCCACGATCGGACCAGCACCCGAACCAGTACCACCACCAGCACCAAGCGTGATAAAGACCATATCAGCGCCTTCTAGAGCCTTACCGATTGCTTCTCGAGCTTCCTCGGCAGCATCCCGCCCTTTTTCCGGATCACCACCAGCCCCAAGACCCTTTCCGATATGAACTTTTGTTTCTGCAGTAGAATGATGCAACGCCTGAGCATCCGTATTCACGGCCACAAACTCCACGCCACCGAGCCCGACTTCTTTCATTCGATCAATCGCCGACCCACCAGCACCGCCTACACCGACTACTTTAATACTAGCTGCACTTTCTACCTCTGTTGGCTTAATTTCAGGCATATTCTTCCTCTCTTATCTACTTTTTAGTTTATCA
>CAZVTE010000139.1:0-2713 GCA_964629705.1 uncultured Candidatus Saccharibacteria bacterium
ATGGTGTCGCTTTTTGTTATAACAAAGTCTAATCGGCCTTAGACTTTCTACCTCTTATAATAAAGTAGCGACAACCGTGAACTATACATAGCATTCTAGCTCCATCCTAGGTAAAAGCTAGAATATATAAAACAAAGGTCATACTAATTATAAAAATAGGAGGCATAATATTTTATGCAAAAACAAAAGAAAAGTAAAAGAATCAATTGCCTAGGACGCGGGCGCGTTCGCTCGCGTGCGGAGAGCCCGCGCCAGCGCTTGAGCTTGCTCAAGCACGCCAATTACATTGGCGGGGCGAGCGCAGTAGCGCTCGGCCTGCTGGCGCTAGCCTTGGTCTCGCCAAATGTGACCGAAGGAGCTTCCGCCGAAGAAGTCACTACCGCTCTTAATATAGAAATGCAACCAGTAGTGTCGGTAGGAATTGGTAAAGCGGTAAACTTAAGCTTTACGCCAGGTTCAGCGGGCGAGTTCCAGAATGGTAGTACTAAACTCACTGTATCTACTAACCAAATTGATGGTTATCAAATCCTCATGTCTACAGAAGGTGATTCTGCTGATATTACTAACATTGATGCAGCTGGAGTTATCAAAAGTATTGTTGGAAGTAATATTACAACAAGTGATTTTGCGACTAATTCTTGGGGCTACAGTATCAATCCAGCTGGCGAAACCGCTAGTAGCTATAATGCAGTACCAAACACGGTTACGCAAATCAAACACGTTACAACTGGCGAGGTCACTGCTGGTCGAGCCGACGAATACGACCTCAACTTTGGTGCCAAGGTTAATAATACTCTTCCAGCTGGGAATTATAATAAGCTAATTACCATTTCTGTTGTGACTAATCCAATTGATGTGAATAACTTACAGCATCTCACCTACATGCAAGACATGACACATGATATTTGCGCCAATACGAAAGATAGTAATGGTAATACTAATATCACTCCAGGAAACGAAGTAACTAATCAACTTATAGACGTGAGAGATGGCAAAAAGTATTGGGTCTCGAAACTCGCGGATCAGAATTGTTGGATGACGCAGAATCTAGCTTATGATATTACACAGGAAAGAATTGATAATAATGAAATTAATTCAAGCAATACTGATTTACCGGAAGGAGCAGTATGGAATAATAGTTCTGAATATCCGCCGATACCAACAGTTAACATTGCCAGTGAGGATGCTGTAGTGGATCTGACAGGTATGAATACGCCGACTTCAACCGCTTCCTTTGGAGTGGGTGAATTCATATTGGCATTGCCGCGAATGAATTCACTATGTACTGCCTATAAACCTTGGCTAGGAGCATGTGCATATGTGGGTTTTTATGATGTATCAGATGTAACAAAATGGACTCCGACCTACAATGCAGCGGCAGACCCAGCAAATATTAATAAAACGGGAGCAGAATATAAAGCAATTAAATGTACTGAAGGTAATGAAACGATTGAAGAAAATAATGGTCAAATGATTGTGACTACATTCTGTACGGCAGGCGAATATGACTCGCACTATTTAGTTGGGAATTACTATCAATACAATACCGGAGTAGCAGGAAGTATAAATAAAACTGAAAATGGATTATATCGTGCTACTGAGAGTGTTTGTCCGAAGGGTTGGCGTTTACCAGATGGCGGTGACCCAAGTGATATTGGGAATACTCAGAAGAATAGTTATTACTATTTGCTGAACCAATATGGCTTGAGCACTAACTTATCTAACACAATTAATGGAACAGAATTTGGCATGTCAATTGCTCCAATGTATTTCGTGCGTGGGGGTAATGTGATAGTTTATAAGGGGGATGACTATTTGTGGGCGCAAGGGCGCACAGGTTATTATGAGACTAATACGCGTGACAATAATAATCAGTATATTATGATGTTCCATGGTAAAGTGCAACCAGAATATAAACATGGTACGGTTGAAACTGGCAGTATTAGATGTTTAGCACGATAAAAGCAACTACGGATTCTTGATTCCTTTAAGAACTGAGAAAGTAGCAGAAATCGACAAAAGAATAATAAAAAACTAGCAAAATCATTAGATTATCCCAAAAATCTAAGAATAAATCGATTCCAGCTCAAAATGCCTTTTTGGGCTGGATTAATCCTCCAGAGGTGGCCATTTCGCAAACTCCCCAAAATCAGAAGTTTGCGAAACAGACAACCAAAATTCAACCTCTAGACCGTGGAGAGAATAGCCTCCATGGCGTTGGCTAATATATGTTGCATACACCTTAGTGAGATTAGAGGCAAAAGCATAAGCATAACCGACTCCTGAATTCGTAGAATTCCCCCATATCCAATGGTTGCCCTGTAGTCTGTCCATAATACCGCTTGCAATAGATACGTAACCAGACATGACGCTGTGCAAAGGATTTAACATGACATTCTTGCCAGTAGAATTCGGATTGTCGCCGAAGTATTCGCCCCAATCCGCCAAATTAGTCAAACTGAAACCAGAAGCCGTAAGCAGCGCCGCAAAACTTCCATTCAGTATTATAGGACTATGATCCTCATTCCTCTCACTCGTTGCCATTTTCCAGCCTTTAGGATGATAATGTTATCCTTAAATGATGTTGATATTTTTGACATTTTTTACACAAAAGAGTAATAGTATGATATAATAAATATGGAATCTTATATATTTATATTTTATTTGTTAACCCGCTGATATCAGGAAAATATCAGCAACAGAAAGAAAAAGA
>CAZVTE010000140.1:0-2603 GCA_964629705.1 uncultured Candidatus Saccharibacteria bacterium
AGCGACCTGCTCGTTACGAATGAGCTGCTCTACCAACTGAGCTACAACGGCACAACCTCATTATAGCACAACTCTCCCTTCTTCTCTAGCCCCTTTTCGCCACTTTTTCATGCAAAAAATCTTATTTTAAAAGACCCCAGCCACTTTAGCTGAGGTCTCCATTTAAGCTTAATTCCCTATTTCTTCATAATCTCTTTTATTGCTGTGGTGAACTGTTTCTGGCTCGATTCAAAAGTGTCAAAATTATTAATATCCAATTTTTCTGCTTTTTCCTCAACTTTCTTCGAACTTTCGCCAGCCTCATCCTGCACCTTACTTAAAGCTTTTTGTAATTCCATGCCCATCGACAATTGCTCGCTAGCCGACATCGAATCACTAACTTGGTCTCGCACTTTTGCTAAATCCTCAAGCGCCGCATCCAAATCTGTGCTAAATTCCTTCACTTCGTCATCTGGCAGCTTCGCAAACCTATCCGCCATATGCTTATATACATCGTATATTGCGCTAATCCCCTCCTTTGCACCAACATCAGAAGAATCGTTATCTTCCAACTCCCGCATCTCAACCATCGATTCGTGAATCGTCTTATAAATATCTAAACTCAATTCATACTCGGATTTTTCTGGAATTACTTTATCATAACTACTCTTTAATTTATCAAAAGCAGTCTTAGCTTCACTATTCTTCTTTACTACATTATCTTTTTCTATCGAGCGCATCGTTTCTTCAATAGCACGTACATTATCTTTGCAAGCCTTTAGCGTCTTGTCATAATCTTCATTAGAAATTTTCCCATTTTGCACTTCGTCATACACCTTCTGACAACTATCATCGCTTCTAGCCGCACTAATCTCTGTGCCGAGCTTGTCACTCTTCTCTAACAAGCCATTATAGTCCAACCTCGTCGCATTCCAAATCAAAATTCCCGCAACAACTGCTACAACAACCACTACAATCACACTGACCCAGATAACCATCTTCGACTTATTGCCAGATTGTTTAACCTTCGCCGCGCTGGCGGTTGCTGCTTTCTTGGTCGCAACCTTCGCACTCGATGCCTTCGTTACAGTCTTTATATTCTTAACCGGCTTCGTAGTTTTTGTTATTTTTGCTACTGCCGTAGTCTTTTTGTTTTCCTTCTTTGCTGAAGGTGATTTTTGATTTGCCATAAAACTCCTTTTAAGCTTATACTACCTACCATTATAGCATATTTTCTTAAAACAACTTAAAAACCACTTATCCTATTTAATTATTATTCACCAAAAACAATCCGGTTGCTAGCCAGCTTACACCCTCATCCTATCACACTTATGCTCAAAAGTCAATGTTAAAAGCATTTTTATCGTTCAATAATTTCAATAAAAATTCCGTTTGGGTCCTGTAGAAAAAAGTAACGTCTCCCCAGTCTTCCTTTTTTAATTTCTCCCAACTTCAAGCCTCTCTCCTCCAGAAAAACTTTCGCACTATCGATATCGTCCGTTTGCAAAGCCAAATGTTTCGTTCCCACTACATGTAAATCCTCCGCTAAATCTTTTGCAAAACTTGGCAAATCTACATGTTCATGATAATGAAAAATTTCCAATTTTATCTCAGCCATTTTTAACATAAATAAATCAACTTTTTCATCATAATATTCCTGGTATTTCTCAAAACCCAACTTCTCATAAAAATTCAAAGACTCTTCTACCTTATCCACACTTATGGCCACATGATCAAAACTAAACATTTTCTCTCCTCATTATTTCATTCTTATTCTACCATAAAAATCCGACACCTACTATTTCCTCAGTTCTTTTAAGAACAAGATATTTGCTCCTTATAAAACTGCTGGCAATCGGAGAGAAAGCCCAAACAACCCATAATCAAGCGTAGCATACTTAATTATATTTATTGAGCTGTACATATTATAGGTTGTTATTGTTGTAGCTGCAAAACTACTCCGTATATATGCATGTAAATTCATACCAATCAAAGTCTGTATATCCTCCCCAATACCTATATATCCAGCAAGCACTAAGTCGAATGGTTGAGTAAGAATATTATATTGCGAGCTAGGATTATAAGAACCTATGCCACCCCAATCAAAGCTATTATTTTCCTCAAACCTAAACCCATACCGACTTAACATACTTATACATTCCAGGATAATTTAGTTCTTTCTAAAAGTGACCCATTCTTCTTTTGGTTTTTGTTATCCACTTTATCTAACTTTAGTAATCAGCTGACATGCATTTTAAAATGATTCGGATTTTCTCTCTACTATTAATTTTATCTAAAAACGTCGAGCCATTATATCCCCAGAAAACCCTGAGAGATAATTATGAAAATGTTTATGTTGGCATGCAAAGCAACACGCAAAGCTCAAACTCACTTTCCATAGCTAATTTCACAAAAATAACTAAAACACAAATTTTAGCCATTATAATCGTAGCACTCAAAAATCAACTAGCTTCTATCTTGTTCGGTCTTGTTCCTAAGTCACTCCTATAATCCACACCCCAATCTCATCTTCTTCCCATAGAAAAACCCCGAGCCTAAACTCCGAGTTTTTCTATGGCGGATCCGACGAGACTCGAACTCGCGACCTCTGCCGTGACAGGGCA
>CAZVTE010000141.1:0-2592 GCA_964629705.1 uncultured Candidatus Saccharibacteria bacterium
TTGTAAAAATTACAACACTTTTAGGGCTTGACATTTCCTGTAAAAAGCATAATTTTTTTGATTTTGTGTAAAATATGCATAAAAAGTATTGACAAGATATGTATGGTGTGCTACAATGGAAACATAAGCTTGATAAAGAAGCTAAAACGGATTAATTTATTAATCCCTATACTACATTTGTAGTATAGATAGAAGCTTACAAGCTTAAGCACATTAAGGAAAAGTTACGTTTTAGTTGCATTGCTAACTTTTGTGGCCCATCCTTTGCGTAAGTGTTTATGTGAGGAATGGACTACAAAAGTAGCCACGCATTTGTTGAAAAATAAAGAATAAGAGAGGGGAATATTATGAAAACAAGTGAAAAAAATGTAGCAAATACTCTGTTCGAGGTGACGCAGGATTGGAAAACTGTCAGTGAAATGCTGAAAGTTATTCCAAAAAAAGATCTGGTAGAGATGGCGGATTTATTAATTCATGTATTGGATAATCCATATGCTTCTGGTTCAGTGTGTGTTAAAGATGCACGGAATTCAGGGCGTAAGGAAAAGTTAAGAGCCTTGACCGCTAAAACCAGGTACGAATGTTCGGCGCCGAGAAACGTTTGGTACTCTCAGAATACAACCCTGGAGAAGTCGTGGGCTTCGAAAGGTGTTAAAATCGGAGAGGAGCGTAGTGTCGAGCGGTATATCTCTGAGGATTTCTTAGGTGCTGATTATCGGCATGAATACGAGGAAACTTCAAAGAAACCAACGTTGCGTTTTGGTCATGGTTGGGCTGTCACTTTTGTGAAGACTAAGACTGACGGTGATAATTATGACTGGCCGGAGGAAGATTATTGCTATAATATTATTTTAGTATGATCTATCCAGCGTAACTTTTCGTTTTGTACCCCAGCTGAAGCTGATTAATATTGCGAGAACTCGTAGTTAATTAGTGGAGGCTGGGGCTTCCGTTTTGTGGTGAAAAATAGAAGAAGTGGGGTTTTCAAGGGGGGATTTTTGTGCTATGATAGAATTATGGCACAACGGAGGAGTACGACAACCAAGAAAAAAAGTAGTGGCGCGAAGAAATCTACGCGTTCGCGAGCTTCGGCTAAGCGTTCTACGCCAACGCACGAGCTTCCAGGAGGGTTCTGGCGGCAGATTTTAGCGGTGATGATGATTTTGGTAGCCTGTGTACTGGTTTTTACATGGCTTGGTGATGGGGGAGATTTTCTGAATATTGTTGACCAAAAAATGATGGAGTGGATTGGCTATGCGAAGTTTTTGATGCCGGTGCTATTGATTTGGTTGGCGGTGAAAGTTTTGAGAAGTGATAATAATCGTGTGCCAGTGGTAGTGTGGCTGGCGTCATTTTTGATGATTTTTTGGGTGGCGGGAATGACGGGGATTCCGTCGATTGGTAAGAGTGGTACGGAGTTGACTGGTGGAGTTGTGGGTGAATGGATGAATGGAATTGTGACGCAGATTTTGGCGCCAGGGGTAGCGGTGGTGATTTATGTGGTATTGATATTGATTACAGGGATGTTCATTATGCAGATGACGCCGGCAATGGCAATGGAAGCATTGAGGTCACTGTGCACCACTAAGGAAGTGAAGGAGAATGTGACTGAGAAAAAGCCAGTAAAGGCAAAGGTGGAGAAGAAGTTGCCGAAGGTGAGTAAGAAAGATGAGGTTGTTGACGACAGAGATGAGAAAGAATTAAAAATTAATATGGGGATGGCAGCCGAAGGTGCGGTTGCCAAAGAAGAGGAGAAGCCAAAGCGTGGTTTGGGTCTGCTTTCAAGGCGGAAGAAGAATAAGGACGAAAATAATGATAGTAAGGATGCTAAGGGTGAGTCGAAGTTGGATGTGAAAATGCCAGAAAAAGTGGTGGCGACGCCTAGTGAGCCGCAGGCTCTGGTGGCGGTTGATGATGTGGACTGGAAAATTCCGAGCTTAGACTACTTATCCAAGAAGCAGACGCCAACTGATCCGGGAAATTGCACACAGAATGCGCATATTATCAAAACGACTTTGGCAGATTTTGGAATCAATGTGGAAATGGAGGGGGCGAATGTGGGACCAAGAATTACGCAATATACAATGCGGCCGCCGGCAGGAGTGAATTTGGCAAAGATTACCTCGCGCGATAAAGAGCTAGCGTTGAATTTGGCAGTAGAGCAGATTAGGATAGAAGCGCCAATCCCGGGGACGCGTCTTGTGGGTGTGGAAGTACCAAATGTAAAGCCGGCGAGTGTGGGGTTGAGGAGTATTCTGGAGAGTAAAGAATGGCAGAATGCGAAAAATCCGCTATCATTTGTGGTGGGGAAGGATATTTCCGGTAAGGGCGTGGTGGCTGATCTTGCGAAGATGCCTCACCTTTTGATTGCTGGTACGACTGGTTCTGGTAAGTCAGTGATGACGAATATGTTGATTATGTCGTTGTTATATCGTAATTCGCCGAGTGATTTAAAATTGATTATGATAGATCCGAAACAAGTGGAAATGACGCAGTATGAGGATATCCCGCATTTGTTGACGCCAGTGATTACGACAGTGGAGAAGTCGCTTTCGGCGATGCGCTGGGCGGTGAATGAGATGGAGCGGCGCT
>CAZVTE010000142.1:0-2330 GCA_964629705.1 uncultured Candidatus Saccharibacteria bacterium
GAGATGGGCTACCTTTTTCTTTCCTTGAAAGAAAAAGGTCCCAGAATACAAAAAGGACACCGCGCATTGGGTGTTCTACGTCCAAATTTTACAAGCGAGTTTCTGCTCGATGGCGCGATGCCCTTTTTAGAACAGAAACTTCTAAGCGACAAAAATATCACTCACTCATAAAATTTAACAACGTAGAACACTTCTATTGTAACATACTTTCAAATCTCAATAAGTATAAAAATGTTGTAAAATTTACAACACTCATTAAAAATCATTTTTTGTCTCAAATTTTAGTTATTCTGCAAAACCAGTGTTCGGTTTCTAACCGGTAGTCACTACCGGCTTTTACCCGAACAAAGACCTGGTTCTAATCTGTTGCTTTTTAAGCCTGTTCGGGTGCATGCCGGGAGTAACTACCAAGTTTTAGCAGTTTTTTGTTTAGTTTTCGAATAAAAAATAATATTTAATTCATACCATGCACCGTTTCAGTAATACTATAATAATTTAATGCATACTTAAACTTTCGCCAGTAAGTATCAACTCTCCCACGCTATTCAAATTGCTCGTTGCCATTTTTCAGCCTTTAGAATAAAAAATAACCCGTATCAATTATTTCCATTCTAATTAACGTGTGCTATAATAAAGATGTCTAAAACTATTTGAAAAATGCTATCATAAAGTATATTTTGTGATGCTTATTCTAAGTATTAAATCGGTAGAAAGCGATACCGCAAGAGAAGCTGATTTGATATCTTGGGATAGCATATGATAGTTTTAGACACCTTGCGGTGTCGCTTTTTGTTATAACAAAGTCTAATCGGCCTTAGACTTTCTACCTCTTATAATAAAGTAGCGACACTTGCCAAGGTGTCATATACAAACTAAAAGAATAGGAGGAATATACAGGCATGTATAAACTCAAAACTATCAACCTTAATTCTATCTTAGGAATAGGAAGCCTGCTTAGTTTACTGGCACTAGCATATTTTATTATTAGCCCACCAATCGCAAATAGTGCTTCCGCCGAGGAGTCTACCATCGACTCCACCGCTATTGGCGTTAATATTAATGCTGCATCAGTCGTTTCAATTGCCTTGAGCGATAGAGCTTCCATGGAAATAGTACCCAAAGCTTCTGGTACTTTTAACTCTAAATCAGCCACCGTCACAGTTTCCACCAATAACACCAGTGGTTATAAAATCTTTATGAATACGCTTGACGACACACCCAACCTCAAAAACGTAAACACTACAACAGACAAAGTCATTGCCAGCGTTGCCACTAACGTCACTAGCCAAACTATGCCAATCAACACTTGGGGATATAACCTTTCCGCTGGAAGTGTAGTACCCAGCGACACCATGACATTCAGCAAAATACCCGCCGTCAGCACACAAATTGAAAAAATCGATAGTACTACTGGCGCCAGTGATACTTTTACTTTGAGCTTCGGTGCTAAAATCGATACCACCCTACCTGCTGGACAATATAGCAATCAGGTTGTGCTCTCAGCCGTTGCTAACCCAATTGCAGTCAACAATTTACAGAGCCTTACCTATATGCAAGATATGACCAATTCTATTTGCGCCAATACCAAGGGTACTGACGGTCAAGAAGTGACAGCTGATTTACATAATGAACCAAGCAAACAGCTCATTGATATTCGAGACGGCAACACATATTGGGTAAGCAAACTCGCTGACGGCAACTGCTGGATGACACAAAACCTTAACCTCGACATCACTCAGGCTATGATTAACACCGACAGTCTCAATAACACCAATACCGACCTCGGCTACACCGGTACGGGTGAGCTCGCTACCGAAAACGGTATCGTCTGGGGAAGCAATATTTCTAATCTTACTTCCACCGATGATAAGGATACCTGCGCAGACAACTCTTGGATTGACCCTAGCAAAAATTCCGACAACATCTCCAGAAACTGCGCACTATCCGAAGATGGCAAAGCTCATTATATTCCTATGGCTACAAAAGAGATTTCTGAAGAACATCTGCTAAGTGGTACAGCCGACACTACTATCGGAACTACTATGTCATGGAATTTTGGAAAATATCTTCGCAGTCGCCCATTATGGAACGGAGCTAAATGTAGTAACGTTCACTGGCTCGATGAATGTGCAGTAGCCTACGGAATTTACGATGTCTCAGATACAACGAAATGATCTGCAACTTATGATTCTGCAGCAGATCCAGTTAATATCAATAAGACCGGATTAGATTATAAAGCTATAAAATGCACAGAAAATGAAGAAGTCTTCGACTCTACATCTGGAAAATTCACTAGCACTTGCACAGGTGGCGAATATAACCCACATTAC
>CAZVTE010000142.1:2340-2558 GCA_964629705.1 uncultured Candidatus Saccharibacteria bacterium
AATTATTATCAGATAAATACCGTTACCGCTGGTTCTAGCGGTACGATTACTAATACAAACGCAACCAATAGCATTTGTCCGAAAGGGTGGAAGTTACCGATAGGCGGAGAATATTCTGATACAGGTTTACCAAATACAGAAATCGATGATAGCTATGCTAGACTATTCAGTTTATACAATTTTATATACGATAAAAAAGGTTCATACGGCAACTGGCA
>CAZVTE010000143.1:0-2554 GCA_964629705.1 uncultured Candidatus Saccharibacteria bacterium
TTCCAGGCGCTTACATCAAGCATCCGGTAATGCAACCTACTTGCCACCTCTGGCCATTCCCGATCAATAAATTTACGGTCTTGGTGAATCGAATTCCCCGCCAAAATCACTTCTTTCCCAAAATACTTATCAATAAATTCTAATAATTCCTGCTCAACTACTTTTTTACTTTCACCATTTTTATTCTGCTCTATCAATCCATCACGACTTTTAGCATTCTTCTCCCAAAACTCACCCACCATCCTTTCCTTCATCAATTTTTCCGACACCTTTACCACAGCAGTCATTTCAGCAATCGGCTCTAAATCCCAACCAGTCGCAATTGCCGCAAGCTCCAGAATTCGGTCTTTTCTTGGGTCAAGCCCTGTCATTTCCAAGTCAACCCATAATAGCTTCGCCTTTTTACTCATACCTACATTTCCTCTGGAATCTCAATCCCTAATATCTCTTCTAATCCGTGCTCCATCACTTTGAGATAAGCTTGCACCATCATTCCCCGCTGACCTTCGCGCTCGCTTCCCGCCACCTTCGTGCTTTCGTAAAATCTTGAAAATTCCTGTGCCAATTCAAACAAATAGTTACAAACTTTATACGGCGCCCGCAACTCCACCGCAATTTTTAATATATCCTCATACTCTGTCAACATCTTACACAATTTTTTCTCACCCTCCTCAAGCTCACCTACCTCTTTCTCTATATCAATTTTTGCCAAGATTTTCTTCGCCCTAACCGCTGAATACAATAAGTAAATGCCAGAATTTCCCGTCATAGAAACTGACTCTTCTGGATCAAAAATAATATCTCCGCACATTTTATATTTCAAAAACGCATATTTGATTGCCGCCAGCGCCAAAACTTCGTCACCTTTCACTAGCTCCTTCACCATATCAAGCACATCCACCGCCCTCAAGAAATTACCTTTTCTCGAAGCCATTTTCACACCACCAGGCAATTTTACCATTCCATGCGTCAAATGTTCAGTTCGCTCCACCAATTCTGGTGCATATTCTCGCACGCTCGCTAACACAACCTGCATATAATCAATAATCTCGTTTCCAGTGATTATAACCGATTTGTCAAATTTATAATCATCCCACTTCGTAAAAATTAAGCCCACATCCTTCGCTTCGTAAGTTGGAATTCCTTGCGCATTAATGAACACCCGCGTATGCAAACCAACTTTTTCACCCCTAAAAACTATCGCCCCATCACTCTCTTCATAAACTTTACCTGTATGCGTACGTACTTCTTCCAGCCCTCTTGGAGCAACAGTCGATTCTGGATAATATTTGTCAAATTTTACCCCCACGCGCGCATAAAAGTCCTCAAAATAAGCATAGCTTAATTCTCTACCTCGCCAATACAATTCTGCCACCCGTCCCGCGTGAATCCCCTGCTCAGCAATTTCATAAATTTGCTTATTCAAACCTATAATTTCTTTCTTTGCCGCTTCATCTTCCTCGTAAGCTCGTGTTCCCTCAACATAACACTTGCCCAAAAGTTCCATCGTTAGATCGTCTAATGCATAACCTGCCTTCTGCGCCGCCCAGAGATTCTTCGCCACATGCAACCCCACATCCCCACCAAAATTCACTCTCGCCACTTTCGCCCCCGCAAATTCAAGCAATCTTGAGATACTGTCACCTACAATTGATGTATAAAGATGCCCTACATGCAAAACCTTAAATGGATTCGGATCAGAAAACTCTGCCACAATGCTCTTATCTTTATAATCTTCACCGCCAGCCCACTTGACACCGTTTTTTGCCAAATCAGTTATCTTACTAGCAAAAACTCCACCTTCGACTGTGAAATTCAAAAAACCTGGCGCCGCCACTTCAACACTCAGAACCCCACTACCGTCAAGTTCCGTTTTTATTTCCTCCGCAATTTGCATCGGTGCTTTGCGCGCAATTTTCGCCAATTTCATTGCCACATTTGAAGCATAATCAGCCTCTACACCTTCCGGAACTTCACTTATAGTGACCTCTATATCGCCACCATAAAGTTTCTCAACTACCGCCTTCAGTTCATTCTCCACTACTTCCATTTACTCCTCCACAAACTTGACCTCTATCGAACCCACTCCACCATCAATACTTATCTTATTATCTCCAGAACCATAAGTAATATCTTCATCTAACTCTCTGTCATCCATCCGAATCGAACCTAGCCCCTTGCTTACCACCACAGCATAATCTTGTTTCTCACCAAGCAAATTAACTTCTAATCGCCCTACTCCGGCATCCAAATCGCACTTCCCCAGCATTTCCACCGTCACCACTGATTTCCCTACCCCCATATCAAAGTCCAAATTCCGCAAACTGCCATCTTTTATTTCCAGCGAGCCCGCTCCACCATTAATACTACCTCTCTCGCTCACTACCAAATTACTAATCTCAGCTTTTCCTGCGCCCACATCAAGCGACAACTCTTTAGCCACTAATTCTGCTATCTCCACTCTACCAGCCCCTAAGGTTAAATTAGCCTTGTCAAAGCTATAACCCCGTGGCAAGGTTACAATCACCTCACGGTCATCACCAAAATTCCACCA
>CAZVTE010000144.1:0-2488 GCA_964629705.1 uncultured Candidatus Saccharibacteria bacterium
CCTTAGGAGCATATGCCGCAAGGCGTGCTGGTTCAAGTCCAGTCTCGGGCACCAACGTCTTGGAAATTCTCTTGAATTTTCAAGACGTTGCTTTTTTGATGACTGAAAAAGAACCAGTGGAAACTGGTTCTAGACAGGAGCTTCCGAGAGAAGCAAAAATGCTGGCATTTTTATTTCCGAGGAAGTGAGCTGTCGCTGAGTTTTGCGCCGGCAAAACGAAGTTTTCCAGTCTCAAAATACATTAAGGCTAAAATATTACTGAGACTTGCTCTAGGTTTTCATAACTAGTATAATGATAAAAAGTGGAGACGATATGACTTTTACGAGAGAAGATTTAACATTAAAAAGCAAACACGACCAGTTGAACTTGGGCGTGACGGTGCTAGTACCAGAAAAGCCAATTGGTATTTTGCAACTGGTACACGGTATGAGCGAGCATCGCGCCAGATACAAGGCTACAATGGAATATTTTGCCAGCCAAGGTTATGTAGTGGTCATTCATGACCACCGTGGGCATGGCGATAGTGTCAAGCATGAGGATGATTTGGGCTATTTTTATCAAGATGGCGCTCGGGCGATTGTCGAAGATGTGCATCAGGTGACGGAGTATATCCGGGCGCGTTTTCCAGAGCTTAGGCTGATACTTCTTGGGCACAGCATGGGGTCGCTGGTAGTACGTTGCTTTGCTAAGAAATATGATGATACAATTGATGGCTTGATTGTTTGCGGTTCACCAAGTAGACAACTTGGTGCAAAAGTTGGGGTAATTGTTGCTAAACTCTTTATACTATTCAAGGGTGACCGACACCGCAGTAAATTTATTGATAGCCTGGCTTTCAGACCGCATAATCGCAAGTTCCAGCACGAGGGTGCCAATGCTTGGGTGGTGAGCGATCCGGCGGTACGTGAACTGTATAATTCTGACCCGAAGAGTGGCTTCACCTTTACGTTAAATGGCTTCGTGACCCTGTTTACACTCATGAATACAGCTTATAGCAAAAAAGGCTGGCAGATGCACCGGCCGAATTTGCCAATTATCTTCCTAGCTGGCGCGGACGACCCTTGTATCATTAGCAAAAAGGATTTCCATCAGGCGGTGGATTTCATGCGTGAGCGTGGTTATGACGATGTTGAAAGCAAGCTTTATCCTGAGATGCGCCACGAAATTTTGAACGAAATCCATAAGCAAACCGTTTGGCAGGATATCAGTCAGTGGGTGCAGTCTAAAATTATTTTTCAAAAAGTAAAATAACTCGCAAAAAGCGCGGTCTAAAAATGACCGCGCCGTCCTATCTCTTATTCACAGAATTCTCTGATTGCTTTAGTCAAGCTGCAGATTGTAGGCAATACTCCTTCGCAACCAGCAAAAACGTATTCCTGCCAGCAGGTTTCGATAGCGCTCGTGACATTATTATGCCCTAAAGCAGTGGTAATACCGCTCAAAGTCGGCAGGTAATCATTGAACACATCTCGAGGGTTACCATAGGCGGCAGCTCTCAGTTCGCATAAGCCTCTCGCTAACCTGTCAAGCTCGTACAGACTGGCATCTAGCCGACGAAAAGTGCACAAAATATCCGCATCATGATTATTCTCAACGTTCTCCAGCTGGCGATAGTTGTCGAGATTGATGTCAAGAGCACGATTTGCTTGCTTAAATTCATGCTTTGCGGTGCAAGCCGTAGCTATCTTGCTGAACCAAGAGTTCGGAGCTTTCATGTGGTCATGGAGACGCTTATCGGCCCAGTAATACTTTTCGCTAGCGTTTGTGACTGCAGTTGCTGCGACTAGTACTTCTTTGCTTGGCGAAGCATTGAGCAGAAGCTCGTAGTATGACATAACCTGCTGGTAAGTCAGCCGAACCAGTTCGTGTTGTGTTGCCAGCTGTAGTGCGAGCAGTAGATTTAAACCCAACTTGCCACTTTCATTGGCGAATAGAGCTAGCGGACAGAGCTCTTCTGATTTTCCTGACTGACCAATCAGTCCCAGCAAGAACAGGGCAATCTTGCCATCGGAATTACTTGGGTCTAGTCCAGATTTCGTCAGTGTTCTCACTAACCTCGCAATTGAAGTGCGTTTGCTGTCAATCACAATCTGATCGCCTGTAAAGGTTTCTGCTAAACCCAGAATCGCATATAAGAAGTCCAGATTAGCTTCACTATTAGCGCCGAGGTAGTTTGTACTTGCCTTTCTTGCAATCGCATCCAGACTGTAAAAATCCGGTTCTTTCGGTCTCCAGCCAAGGCCGCCACAGCGAGAACTTTTGCACGCTTTTGTCATTAAGATCAATTCATCATTTTTCATTCGAAAATCCTCCTTTTCAAGCATATTGCACCTTCTCTGTGAATTATTTTAAGGTACAAAAATAGTAGTGAACATACCCTATCCTTCCATTATATCACACATTGCTCAAAAAGTCAATACTTTTCTGGCTTTTTGGTCTTGTTCCGCAATTCCAGATAAACAGTAAGCGGTAGCTTGATGTTTATCT
>CAZVTE010000145.1:0-2488 GCA_964629705.1 uncultured Candidatus Saccharibacteria bacterium
AGGAACGCATACTATTTTTTGCCAAACGTCTCGAAGCTATTAGGATAATGCATGTAGAAATTTGATTGGCTATCTAAGTTCCTTTCTTATCAATTTTTTGGGTGACTTTCTTGAGTGGCTCTTTAGTGCCGTTAGCTGTCTTTTTGAGAAAATTAATGATTCGTTCACGCTGCCAAACTCCGATTCCGAGTACGATTAACGTCAAAATACCAATTGCGACTACGAGCGGTAGATTCTCGCTAGCGCCATCACCAAAGAAGTTAGTCACGATGATACTCGGCAAGTGACCAAGAACCAACAATACCATCAGTTTCTTAATCGGGACGTTAGTCAACCCTGCTAGATAACAAACTAAATCGTCGGGCAATCCAGGTAAAAGGAAAATTGCAAACAGGATAAATGGCGCGCTCTTGGCATCCAAAATAAACTCAAACTTGGAAATTACCGACTTTTTGAAAAGCTTCTCCATTAAAGGACGGCCAAATTTTCTGGATAGTTTGAACACGATATAAGCGCCAATGGAGCTACCAATAGTTGTCCAGACGATTCCCCATGGTCCAAAGAGAAAGCCGCCAACACTGCCAACAATTTGCCCAGGAATTGGCGCAACTACGGTTTGCAATACCTGTAAAGCTATGTATAACAACGGGCCAAAAATTCCAAGAGAGTTAACCGCATTAACCATTTTGTCGCGATTCGACAAGAGCTGCACAATCGGACCATCAAAAATCAAGTCCCAACCCAAATACAGAATAACACCTACGGCGATGACCGCTATCACCGCCACTTTAATTTTGGTACGAGCTGGAATATGCTGCTTCTTAACAGGTGGCTCTTTCACCGCCACGACATCCGAAGTGAATTCCGCCTGATTCTCGCTTTTCTGGTCTATTTCATTGGTCACTTAATTCTCCAAATTATTTAGCATACTCAACGGCACGAGTTTCTCGAATCACGTTTACCTTAATAATCCCCGGGTAGGACATAGTGGCCTCAATTTTATTAGCAATGTCGCGAGCAAGCTTAAGCGCAGACAAATCATCAATCTGCTTTGGCTCAACGATAACCCGAATTTCCCTACCAGCAGAAATAGCATAAGCCTTATCGATGCCAGGAAAACTAGTGGCAATATTCTCAAGATCGCGCATCCTCTCGGCGAAATTCTCAGCAGAGATGTTGCGTGCTCCTGGACGAGCTGCACTCAACGAATCAACAATTTTTACAATGACCGCCTCTGGCGTAGTCGGCTCGATATCGTTATGGTGCGCCGCCATCGCATGGACCACGTCATCTGGCATACCATATTTTTTTGCTAATTCTGCACCAATTTCTGCGTGCTTCCCTTCAATTTTGTGAGTAACAGCCTTGCCAATATCATGTAACAATGTTGCAGTCTTAGTAACTCGTTTATTAGCGCCGATTTCTTCGCAAATCATACCAGAAATATGAGCAATATATACAGAGAGAAACAAGAGTTTAAGCACATAACTGGATATAAAATAAATATCTAATAGCAAATGTAGCAACTCTCTTGGAATACCGACAACACCAACTTCCCTAGCGGCATCTTCTCCGGCGCGCATCACTTCTTTTTCGATTTCGCGTTCTGCTTTTGCAACGGCTTCCTCAATCGAAGCAGGGTTGATTCTACCATCTTTCATTAATCTCTCAAGTGCATATCGCGCGACTTGACGACGAATTGGGTCAAAACTTGACAGAACTACCATACCAGGAGTATCGTCCACCATAATATCAACACCAGTGGCACGCTGTAAAGCTTGGATATTACGCCCCTCTTTACCGATAATTCTACCCTTCATATCATCATCAGGCAGCTTAAGAGCCGTAACTGTGCGATCGGCAGTCACTTCCGAAGACATACGCTCCATCGCTGTAAGCAAAATTGCCTGAGCCGTTTCGTCGATATCATGTTTCATTTCTTTTTGCTCTTTAGCGATTAAACCTACAAGGTCTTCACGAATGTCGCGTTCAGTCATCTGCATAAGTTTATCCCTAGCGCTTTCCTTAGTAAGCCCAGCTATTTTTTCGAGTTTTTCTTGCTGGCGATTACGAATATCTTTTACCTCAGTTTTCAGCTCGTCGAGCTCTTTTTCTTGCTTTACTAAACGCTCAGTCTTCTTCTCGAGCTGGTCTAACTTATTATCTAGATTCGTTTCACGCTCGCTCAAACGCAATTCAGTGCTCTTCCATTCTCTGCGACGCTCAGCCTCTTCCTGCTGACTTTTGGCGGCCAAATCTGCTGCATCAGTTTTTGCCTTCAAGACAATATCTGAAGCCTCATTCTTGGCTCTTCGTACTAAATCGTCAGCTTTATTTTGCCCAGTGTTTTCATTTTTCTTATTGTACGCATATAAACCACCCACACCCAAAGCTGCCCCGACAATGGCGGCGATTATTACTAAAACTATTTCCATCTTTTTCTTTCTGTTGCTGATATTTTCCTGATATCAGCGGGTTAACAAATAAA
>CAZVTE010000146.1:0-2483 GCA_964629705.1 uncultured Candidatus Saccharibacteria bacterium
AATGTAGATAGCTACTTAAAACTTAGGGGTTGTTCTAAGTTCGTTAAGTAAACCCAATAACATAAGCCCCTTGATTTCAGCAAAATCGCGTGATATTATTAGTATATGATACTACTCGATCGTGTGACAAAAATCTATCCCGGAGATGAAGAGCCAGCGCTTAACAACGTTTCGCTTCATATTGAGCCACACGAATTCGTATTTTTAGTAGGCAAATCCGGCGCCGGCAAGTCTACCCTTATCAAAATGATTACCAAAGAAGAGCAGCCTGATTCTGGCAAAATCATCATTGGTGGAATTGACCTTGATTACGTTAAACGACGTCATATTCCACACTATCGTCGACGACTTGGAGTTGTTTTTCAAGATTATAAATTGCTTCCTACTAGGACAGTTTACGAGAATGTTGCTTTCGCCCTCGAAATTGCTGGTATGAGTGGCAAAAAAATCCGTAAAACCGTACCAAAAGTACTTGATCTGGTAGGTTTAAACGACAAAGCTCATAAATTTCCCTCACAACTGTCCGGCGGACAACAGCAACGCGTTAGTATTGCTAGGAGTGTTGCTCGACAACCTAAAATTCTCATTGCAGATGAGCCTACTGGCAACCTTGACCATTTGACAAAAAGGGAGATTATTGAATTACTGCAAAGAATTAACGATTTCGGCACCACCGTACTAGTCACCACGCACGACGAAACCATCGTTAATAATATGAGTAAGCGCGTTATTACACTGGGAGACGGTAAAATTCTCGATGACCAAAAACAAAATGGTGTTTATAAGCTCGATAACACCGCTCTCAACGATGAGCCAGATTATCACTTTGGCATCGATGACGAAACTGACATTCCGGTGGCACAACGCGTTGCTGAGCGCATCAATGCCGCTAGCGAAAAATATAACCAGCGAAAAGCTCGCATTGCTCAACTTAACAATGTCGAGAAAAAGAAAGCAGTAAAAACACCGAAAATTAACGACGTTGTTACCCCTGTATCTGCAGCTATTCCGAAAAAGGCCAAAACGCCCAAGAAACAATTTGAAAATAAAAAGCCTTCTCCAGTTTCCATGATGAAAAAAGCCACCAAAATTGATCCAACCGTAGGCATCAAGATGAATAATCAACCTAATATGAAGCACTCCAAAAGTCCAACACCACGCGAAATTAGTATTCGCGAGCAGAGTATTGCCATGAATAAGCGAGCCATTGTCTTTAATAAACGTGCCGAAAGCAACCTAGAAAGACCGCTCAAATCCGCCCCTAGTCTTGGTGCTCTTGCTGAACCCGCTGGAGTACCACATCGTATCGTTGCAGCTAATGAAAAACATCAAAAACGGATTAATGTATGATAGATAAACAAGCAGTAGAAGAATCAGGTCGCGAGAAAAATGCAGAATTAAGCCGCAAAGAAAATCGCAAGACCACCAAGAAAAACCTCCGCACATTAGTGGAGAATAGTAGCGTTAGCAAAGTGCGCAGTACCGGCAGAATCGTCAAATATGGCACCGCAAGCTTCGTCCGCAATATTTGGCTAAGCATCGCTGCCACTTTGGTAATGACCGTTACCCTGGTCATCTTGATGATTACCGTTGCTGCTAGTCTAATCCTTAGCGCCACCGCCGATACCATGAAGCAGAAAATCGACATCACCATCTTCTTTAAACCAGGGACAGAGCAAGTCGTGCTCGACCAAATGGCCGACACCATGAAAACCGATAGCAATGTCAAAAGCGCCGAGGTTTCCGACTCTCTAGCAGAGTATCAAAGCTTTATTGAGCAAAACCAAGACAATGCCGATTTGCTCGCAGCACTCGAAGACGAGAGCATGTACAATTTAATGCTCAGCTCAATGCAAGCTACAATGCGTGTCAAGGTTTATGACCCAAATAATCTCGATAGTATCCGCAAAATCGTAAACGAAGATGAAATTTTTCAAGCCAATCTTGATACCGAAAAAGAACCTACCTACGACGTTAACCACTCTGAAATCGAAACCATCAACACCTGGGCAACTATGGCTAAAAATGGCGGCTTGATTCTCGGTGCAGTTTTTCTAGTCATTTCAGTGTTGGTAATATTTAATACTATTCGAATGGCAATTTTCTCCAGAATGGAAGAAATCTACATGATGAAACTAGTCGGCGCCGACACCAGTTTTATTCGCGGACCATTCCGTATCGAAGCACAAATTTGTGGTATTATTTCTGGAATTCTTGCCAGCATTCTAGCGGTCTGCGGATTCAGATTTTTAGAACCACACCTAAAGAACTATGGCATTGACGTCAGTAGCGTCGCTAGACTGCTTGACAGCAGTATGCTCGTGATAGTTTTTGCGGTTATGATAGGCATCGGTGTATTAATTGGTACTATTTCGGCTCGACTAGCGATTCGAAAATACCTGAGATAAAGGCTAGGACAAAAAATAAATACGTAAATAACCCACTACCTATGCAACATTTCAGCAGGAGTTAGAAACTCTTTC
>CAZVTE010000147.1:0-2412 GCA_964629705.1 uncultured Candidatus Saccharibacteria bacterium
TCTTCTTAAAGATGAATATGGCATTGAGCCTGCTGCCGCTGCTGTCGCAGTTGCTGCTGCTCCTGCTGATGGCGGTGCTGCCGCTGACGAAGGCAAATCTGAATACGATGTCGTCTTGAAAGACGCTGGTGCTCAGAAAATTGCTGTTATTAAAGCTGTTAAGGAAGCTACCGGTCTTGGTCTTGGCGAAGCAAAAGCGATCGTTGATGGCGCTCCAGCTACCGTCAAGGAAAAGGTCGCTAAAGCTGACGCCGAGGCTATGAAGAAAGCCCTCGAAGAAGCTGGTGCTACAGTTGAATTAGCTTAATTTAGAAAGTGAGTTGTTAAACAAGCAGATGGACTTTGTCATAGCTGGCAAAGTCCATTTTTATTTGCCAAACCAAAAAAATAGCGCCTTGAGTTCTCTCAAAGCGCCTTTTTCAACTAACTAATCCATAATACGAATAAAACATTACGGACACAAAAGAGCGTCTTCTGTATCTTTCTTATCCATTTCAGCAATCGCCTCTATCAGACCTAAATAGCGTTTAGCCACCTCGGTACAATGCTTAATAGAACCTTCGTGATAGTAGTCTTCAAACGACCACAGCTGCCCTAGCATGTTTCCAAGTCGCAACTTCATACATGTGTCAAAGCATTCCAATTCTGGCAAAGTACAGCTGAAATGCTGCTGCTGTTGCAAATCTTTCAGCCTAATATTCACTGTAGTCATAATTGCCCTCAGTTTGCTTAATTCTGGTTCAAACCGCTGACGATTCAAAAGCGCCTCCGCCTCACAAGTTGCTTTGATTCGTTCACTATAATTCTGTAACTCCGTCAAAGACTTTGAGCCAAAGCGAATGTCAAGCGCCGTTGCCTCATTCGGACGAACCCGTTCAATCCATCTTGGCGCAAACACTCGCACCTCGCCACGACTCGAGTTAAGCTCAAAGTAAGCACCTGGGTAGTTCTGCTGAAAGTTTACTAGCTCAATCAAAAGTTGCCACCAAATTGCCTCAGTGTACGCCACCTTCCGCGCCAATCCTACATGATTCACTATATACCAGTAAAGCTTGGTCAGCGGACCAGTACCCTCTTCTGACTGCACTCTAACTTTATCCGCCAACAAACGCAAAATCTCGCCAAAAGCGTCATCGCCGTATAACACAAAAGCTTCACCCTTCTCCGGATAATCAATTGAATATAGTGAAACATAATCATATTCCCGTTTCGCTGGCGCACGATATGCTGGCACCTCTGAAGAATATATCATTTTTGGCAGTCTTTCAAAAAGACGTACCTCGAGGCGCATGTCGGCTAAAAGCGGATCTAATTCCAAAATTCTCATTAGATTGTAATTGCGCGAGGTGAATTCATCGTTGATTTTCTCGCTTTCCGGAGGCGCAACAGCAATATGCGCAGTATTCTTATCAAGCATCAAACTTTTAAGCAACTTATTCTCGGCCTGCAACCAATCAATCCGTTCAAATTTTAAACCAACGCTGCTAAGAAATACACTTGCTGTCTCCATTGCCCCTACATCAGTCTCTGCCTTAATCATCTGGATTTTTCCTGCGTAAAAAATCAAATACTGTTGAATCATTCTATCACCTCTCTTTATATTTTATTTCGCTTGTTTAGCGATACTAAACCTACAACTTAAATAGGCTCAGTATCGCCAACAAACGCTAGAGATATTCTATAGATTATTAATTCGTTTTTAATATACGCGACACGGTGTCGTTATTTATAACATATCATGCATTATCAATAAAGTCAATAAATAACCATCTGGCAAAACAATTACCCAGTTCAGCCATAGTTTCTCAAAAAAGAAGACCCATGACTAGACACAGGCCTTCAGATAAGCTAAAACTATCTAGCGTCTTGTATTGTGATGCCTACCAACATGCGCTTCGCTGTGACGGCCATAGTAATGACCATAGCTATAACTACCACTATCACCAGTATTGTTAGAATCTTGCGCCCAGTCTAAATCTCCAGCATTAACAGTATGCTGCTGATAGTATTCACAATCATTACAGTTATGCCATCTCATCAAAGTATTACGATGAACCCGCATAACGGACGTAACGCCATATAAGCAATCATGGTTATATGGGCAATCACCTTCCAAGGCATTAGCACCAACGCCAAAAACACAGGCAATCATAGTTGCAATACCTATTCCAAACATAGCTTTATGCATTTTTCTCCAATCCATTATTTTATATAAACCATTATAACACACATCAATATTTACTGCGAGCGCTTCATTATATTCAATTATGTAATTTTTACAACATTTTATAAACTACTACTGTTTTCGTAGTGGAAAACTCGTGCAAAATATGATTGACTTTTGCAAGTCTGAGGTATAAAATAGATAATAGAATAATAAGTTAATTACGGACTGGATGCGAGGTGATGTCT
>CAZVTE010000148.1:0-2395 GCA_964629705.1 uncultured Candidatus Saccharibacteria bacterium
AACCACTTAGACGACCAATCTTTGCTGATCTGGAGACGATAAGAAACTGGGTTGACCTTTTGCCCCATTATTCTTTCTCCTTTCCATCTGCCTTAGCGGCCGATTCTTTGGTAGCTGTAGTTTTCTTTGCTTTTTCTTCGCCGGCTACCTCGACAAAGATATTACTGGAAATCTTTTCAAATGGCAAAGCGCGACCACGGGAAGCTGGTACATACCTTCTCATTCTTGTGCCAGCGGTGACGCTAATTCTGGCAATTCTGACAGTTTTGGTATCGATACTAACGCCGCTATTGTTAATGAGGTTAGCGGTGGCGCTTTGAATTGCTTTGTAAACTGGTCTTGCTGCTCTTCTTGGTGTGTTTTCTAAGATGACCAAAGCATCGGCAACATACCTATCTCTAACGAGATCTGCCACAATCCGAGTTTTGCGTGGTTGGCTATCAACACCCTTAATAACAGCGCGGGCAAAAATTGTATTACTCATTATTTACCACCTTTCGCAGCTTCGGCAGCTTTTTTACCACCGTGACGCTTAAATTTGCGAGTTGGTGCGAATTCGCCTAATTTGTGACCAACCATATTTTCGCTAACGAAAACTGGTATGTGGATTTTGCCGTTATGTACAGCGATAGTTCTGCCAACCATTTCTGGTGAAATTGTCGAACAGCGAGCCCAAGTCTTGATCACAGTGCGATCCTCGGTGGAGAGGGCGGCGATTTTCTTGGCGAGTTTGGCATCTACAAACGGGCCTTTCTTCATGCTCCTAGACATTATTTCCTCTTTCCTTCGTGACGACTGCGCACAATCATCTTATTAGTTTTCTTATTATGACGGGTTCTATAACCCAAGGTTAATTGACCCCATGGAGTGCGTGGTGCTTTACCAGTACCATGGCGACCGCCGTCACCACCACCGTGTGGGTGATCGGTTGCGTTCATGACAACACCTCTAACGGTTGGCCTGATACCTTTTCTTCTCCTTCTACCGGCGCTACCAATCTTGATGTTTTGGTGTTGCTCATTGCTGACAGTGCCAATAGAAGCTTCGCAGTTTACCAATACTTTACGCATTTCGCCAGATGGTAATTTGATAGTGGCGTAACCATTCTCTTTTGCCATTAGCTGAGCGTTAGTACCAGCAGAGCGTACCATTTGGGCGCCTCTGCCTGGAGTTAGCTCAATCGCATAGATGAAAGTACCGACTGGGATTTGCTCGAGTGGTAAGCGGTTACTAGTTTCAATAGCCGCTTCTTTACCGGTGGCAAAAGTGTTACCCTTCTTCATACTACTATCAGCAATGACGTAGTAATAGACATTATTTTGGTCTTTGATTCTAGCAATTCTAGCGCTACGATTTGGATCGTACTCAATTTCTTCAATCGTAAAGGTAGTGTTTGCTGGCAGGCTGTAGCTGATAATGCGATAGTGTCTTTTGACGCCACCACCACGATGTCGAACTGTAATTCTACCATTATTATTTCTACCAGCTTGTTGCTTCTTGGAAGCCAAAAGTGATTTCATTGGCTTTTTGGTAGTAATTTGATCAAAATCTTGAGTAGTTTTTTGTCGCCTAGCAGGGGTAGTTGGTTTATAAGCTTTAATACCCATTATGCCTCCTCCTTAGCTTCTTTTTTAGCTTTTCTTGTAGTCTTAGCTTTTTTCTCTTCAGCTACGGTTTCAGTTTTTTCAGACTTTTTCTCTGGTTTTTCTTCGGCGGCTTTTTCGTCCTCAAATACTGGGATTTTATCACCAGCCTTAACGGTAATATAAGCTACTTTATGATCTTGCCTGTGAGTAATGCCAGGATAGGCGTGGCGTCCGCGTGAGAAGCGGGTTTTCTTACCCTTGCGAACGGCTGTTCTGACATCTAGTACCGTAACTTTGAAACCTTTGCTGATATTTTTAGCGATTTCTTGCTTACTAGCATCGAGTGGTACGTAGAAAATATACGTATTCTGAGTTTGTGCAGAGTAAGCTTTTTCGGTGGCTCTTGGAATATATTGAATACTACGCATTTGCTTCCTCCTTGTCAAGTAGCCAGTTTTCGGTGCCTTTGAGGGCGGTCTCACTAAAGATAATTGCATCGGCATTTAGAATGTCGAAAACATTTAGATAAGTAGCGCGGACTAATTTTAAGTTAGGAATATTATTGGTGGCGCGAAGCACTTCTGGTGCTTTTTCGCTTACAACCATGAGAACGCGTTTGTCGTCAATGTTCATATCTTTAAGTTTAGTAGCGATATCTTTAGTTTTACCAGTAGTGTTGATACTTTCAACATAGACTACTTTGTCGGCGTTCTTCAAGCTTAATGCTTGGCGAACGGCCAGTTTTTTAGCACTTTTGCTAATCTTTTTGGTGAAGTTTTCTTCGCCAGTGCGACCGAAAGCGACACCAC
>CAZVTE010000149.1:0-2323 GCA_964629705.1 uncultured Candidatus Saccharibacteria bacterium
TGACCGTTCTCAAGCTCCACCCGAAATTGGGTGTTTGGTAAAGCCTCAACAACTTTACCAGTTAATTTAATTACTTCTTTTTGACTAGCCATAAATTACATTTCTAGTTTATCACACTTTATTATAAAAGTAAAGACTGATTTTTATCATTTTAAACTTATTTTACTCTAATGTAGCTCTAACGAATAGTCTTTGTGAATAAGTTTGACTGTTAAGCCACCAATCGCCAGTACAAGTAATTAAAGTTAAGGAAGGTTGACCACTGACGGGGCTAACGAAGGCCTCGGACATATAGCCGTCGGCGTCAGCTCCGAGCTCTTTCGTAGTTTTATCTACCACCCTGTAAGTATATATTCTTCCGTCACCCATTTCAATTTTAATCTCGGCGCCTGGTTGAATATTTGGTAGATTGCGGAAAATTCCGTTGCCGAGGTTTCCTCCGTGTGCATTAATGATACTAGTGCCGTTTGCGCCAGGTAATACTGAATCAACGTACCAGCCAGTATCGTAAATATTGTAAGGAGTTCCCATCTCACCATTAGCGTTGACACCAATTTCTTTGATGCGTGAATTGTAAATACCTAGACTTGGGATAGAAAAATAACGTGGTTTGTCTGGTGCAACGATGTATTCGGCAACTTCAACTTCTGTTGGTTCGGTTTCGTCATAGATTTCTTGGTTGGCTACGGCTTCAGCGGTTGTTTCTGGTACATCCCTTTCGCTACCTTCTTTTGAAGAATAGTAGTGATTTTCCCATAGGGCAATTCTACCAAAAAAGGCAACGAGGAGGACTAACATGAGTACCCCTACGATAGTTAAAGGACTAATATATTTTTTGCGAATTACAGGTAGTTCCATTTTATTTGTATTCATCATATGTTACCATTAACGCCCGGGAATTGAGCTGACGAAGGTTTTCGAGTGCCACCGTCACTACGATTAATAGACCTGTTCCAGATAGCGATAAACCTAATGGTTGCCCAGTTGTGATAATAAAGATGTAATCAGTCACGAATGGCAACATTGCGATGAGACCAAGTGCTAGGGATCCAAACAGATTCAAGCGCTTGATGGTTTTACCAAGATACTCGGCGGTTCGAATACCTGGGCGAACTCCTTCAATGAAGGCACCTTGTTTCTGCAGGTTGTCAGCGATTTCATTTGTATTGAAAATGATACTGGTGTAGAAAAATGTGAAAGCGACAACCAGAATGAAATAGACTGCTGGGTAGAAGAACCACTGCGCGTTGATGCCGTCTGGGTAATAGGTGTTAAAGTTGGTATAGGATGGAGCCGTGAAGAGTCGTACGAGAGTCTCGCCAAAACCTCCAGCACCATCGGCGGTTTGCATGAGTTGCCCAATTAGTGCTGGTAATGATAAGAAAGCTGTTGCAAAGATAACTGGCACAACGCCGGCGGTAATAAGCTTAATTGGTAGGATTGACTTAATATCTCCATAAGCGCTATTGCCATGAACTCGCTTGGCGTAGTTAATAGTAATGACCCTTTGAGCCTCGTTGATTTTGACGAGGAAATAGATTACCACAAGCAGAGCAATGGCGAAGCCGAGAATGATCCAGAAGATCGATGGATTAACTGGCAAATTAAACCAGCCAAATAAGGACAAGCTACCGTTAGTAGTGTCGAAGAGTGCAGTTCCAAGGCTGGTTAGCGTAGTTGGTAGTTGGGAAATAATACTAGCAAAGATAATAGTTGAGATACCGTTACCAATTCCTTGCTCAGTAATGAGCTCGCCAAACCACATCAGAATCATGGAGCCGGTTACCATGGCGGTAACGGATAAAACCCAATCCATGGTGGTCGGAGTGTAAGCCATGGTGGTGTTTGAGGCGACAACTGATTGATAGAGAATGAAAATATAGGCGATTGATTGAATGATGGCTAGGGGTACAGCAAGCATTCTAGTCCATTGATTGATTTTGCGCCGTCCTGATTCCCCGTCCTCCGAAAGCTCTTCTAGTCTTGGAATAGCTTTAGTGACAAGTTGCACGACAATGCTAGCGGTAATGTATGGCGATAATCCAACTAGTAGAATGGAGAAGGTAGTGAGACCGCCACCAGAAACGAGATTTAAAAAGCTGCCGAAATCAGACTTTTCGAGCATCGTTTGTACTGCCTCTTGAAAAGTGGCTGGTTCACCTAGCGGCACTGGAATATGCGCTAAGATGCGATAAATAATTAGTAGCCCAAGCACAATCATAACGCGCTTAAGCATATCTTTGTTCTTGAATGATTTGAAAATAGTCTTGAAATTCATGGAATGTTACCGTTATTTCCTCTATTATAGCACAAAAATGCCTGA
>CAZVTE010000150.1:0-2227 GCA_964629705.1 uncultured Candidatus Saccharibacteria bacterium
AGGATAATCAATAGATTCCAAACTATGAGCCACATCCAAACCGTATCGAGCACGCGTACGTTTGTCTGAATCTTTGCCATCAGCCAGAAGCTGCAGTTCGTGCAGAACGCTCTGTGGAATAATAAGATGACCATCCAAAAAGCCACTCTCGGCAATTGCAAGAATACGACCATCCATTAAAACCGACGTGTCAACATAAATTTTGCGTTTTTGATTACTGCCAAAATCGGTTCGCCGTAACTTCAAGAATAATAAAATTGAAGTTTCTAGCAAGATTATTGCCAAAATTAGAATTATTATTAGGTTCATAGAATACATTTTAACATATACCATACAAAAAAGCAAGATTCGTCAATCAAATAGCTGGTTTTAGGAAAATCTGAGTTTTTATTATCACAACAAGTTGTTTGTGCTATAATATATATTAACATGAGCGAAAAACTGCGCCAAACAACAGAAGATCAGGAACTGGAACAACTAATTGAGAATCCAGAGGTTTTGGGTGAGAAAATTCTAGAATCGGCGAGCAAAAAGGCGAAGGGTCACAGGAAGAAACATGGTTTACTGAGCCGTAAATCTAAGATTGAGCATGGCAAAGAGGGCAAGAAGAAGGCGAAGGATGCCAGTGAGAGTGAGAACTTGGAAATGGCCGAGGACGCAAACGCCCAGACTGAAGGATCTAAAGTAGAAGCAGAGTTTTACGAGAAAGTTTTGGGTGATTATCTTGAGGCATCAAAGAATGAGTCCGTACAGAATTTGGTTAATCGTACAATGGAAATTCTGAACCAAGAAGCTCGGGATGTAAGTCAGGATACACCAGAGCCGCGAGTGGTGGAGTTGGGGGATATCTTTAATACCGAGATGGGCGAATACGAAGAGTATGGTGACGAGTACTATGAAGAAGAGACGGAAGATGTCGTCAGCGAAGAGAATAGTCAGAGTAGTGAGGTTTATGAGGATGAGGAAGATGATGGAGGAGATTGGGATTTATACAGCGACAATCGGATGGAATTATATGAAAACGAGCATAAGTTTCAGCTTTATCAATTACCAGAGAACATACTGAGGCGCTATCCGTTTATTGAAGAACTGCCAGAGCGGATTGCCATTATGGGCGGTATGGCAAGAAGTATAGCCAGAGAGATTGTCACTGGTGAAAGTAAAAATCGTGAAGCAGTACGGGATATTGACTTAGTAAATATTATTGATAATGATGGGTCATGTTATGTTAGTCCAGGAGTACGAGACCAGCTGTCAGCAGAATACATGCCAGACGTTTTTGAGCAAGGGCAGCGTATGAATAATGACACCTTGGAGCATTATTTTGATTCGCGCGACTTCACGGTGAATCAAGCCTTAATTATGAACGGACAGCTAATTCTATCAAATGCGGCTAAGAACGATTTTCAAGAAAATATCGTGCGACCATCACATTTCGAAAAACCACGTGAGTCTTCCTGGTTAAAAAGTAGCATAGCGATGAAGGCACTTTTTATGAAAGCGGTGACTGGGGAGTTTACTAAGACTGTTCCTACACTCGAAGATTTAACTTTTGGTCAGGTTTTTCCTGCTGACGTGGCGGATTACATGGATCGAGCAATGGAAAGGGGGATAGAGGTTATGCATGCTTACACACGGGAGCTGGCAGAATGGGGTATTATTCCTAGTGCTTACGCTGGACAGCCTATGGCTGCGGCTAAGATTATTAATCAGCAGGTTCAAAATGAAGCTACCAGTGTTGGCGAGGGGCTACAAGATTAGATAGTCTACGATTCTGGGACTTCTGAGAATTCGTTTTAGGTATATTCAGTTATCTAGTCACCTCAAAAACTATCCGGCTACTAACCAGCTTATGTTTTCATCTTAGCACAGAAGTCTGGATTTGTCAATACCAGAATTATCTCCTGATATTTTTCAAACAAATTATCAGACAAATAAACCTGCCAAAAGAACGATCAACTGATCATTCTTTTGGCTTAGTATCTTTGGAGCTTATTGAGCAATACAGCGAACAAAAAAGCCGTACCAGCGGTTGTCGGAGACGGATGGGTACGTATCAGCGCTACTAAAAACGAGGTGGTAGGCGATAGAGGCAGGGGTAGCGGCCGTACTAGACCAATAGTCGCCACCGTAGCCCACGCTCCTCAGCGAGCCGGTGTTAAGATTGACATGCCCAGAGCGGGAGAAGTAGAATGGAATCGTAGCAGTATTATATCCATTTTGTCCA
>CAZVTE010000151.1:0-2211 GCA_964629705.1 uncultured Candidatus Saccharibacteria bacterium
CCCCCTAGAAAATGTATTCTACGCAACGTATTTATTAATCAATTTTTATCTCGAAACCGCGCTTTTGAGATAAAAATCTTACTGTCTTTCTTTTTGGAGATGGGCTACCTTTTTCTTTCCTTGAAAGAAAAAGGTCCCAGAATACAAAAAGCGACACCGCGGGGTGTCTAAAGCCGTTTACAAATTGTGTATTATCTTGCAGATAATCCTGACATTTTGTCCGCAATGTCGCTTTTACATATCAGGAATATAACAAAATAGTACACACTTAAAACAATGTATCCAAAAATACACAATTTACAACTTTAGACATTCTTATTATATCACATATTTTATGTCCACCTATGTAAAATCGTTGTAAAATTTACAATATTCACTAAGATCGGTATTCTTAGCTCAGAATTTAGCTATTTTGCAAAAAACAATGTTCGGTCTCTAACCGGTAGCTACTACCGGTCTCAACCCGAGCAAAAATCTAGTCATAATCTGTCAATCATTATTCTTGTTCGGTCATGTACCGGGAGTAACTACCGAATTTTAGTAGTTTTGTTCGGTTTTTCGATAGCTAAAAGCGGAGAGAAAGCGCAATCTCTCTAGCCCAGATATTAGTAGGTTGTAATAACTCAAGCATATGCGTATAGTTGTATGCATTGTGTTCTACGTCTGAGGCTGTGCTACCCCAGATACGGCCCTGTTGATTAACCTCAATCACGCCGCCGAAGCTGTTATACATATCACCACTTTTGACGACATAGAATGGGCTTAAAAGATCGTTATAACCATTAGCGTTAGGATTAGTATAAGTATAATTGTTCCAATCGTCGATATTATGTAGTTCATTCCAGCCATAAGAATTAAGCAAAAGTGTAAAGCTTCCTTCTATGATCAATGGGCTATGGTTGGCATTTCTCGCACTCGTTGCCATTTTCCAGCTTTTAGGTTTTATATGATATAATAATAGGATATAGTCGTAGAAATCACTAAAGGGAGTGCAGAATGAAAATCTTGAACTTGAAGTCACAAAAAACTATTAGTTTGTCGTCGATTCGTGATTTATTTGATATATCGGAAGAGTGGGAACTGTGTGCGTGGCCGATTTCATATAATGAATCTGTCTCGTTTGTCTTTCGCAATAGGAATGATGGCGATGTGCTGGGTGGCGGCGCAGAGGAAGATTACAGGTTTAAGATTTTTACAGTGAGTGATTTTGATTTTACTAAATCTCAGAAAAGAGATCTCAGCTTGCGAGGCGCTTGCTTGGTGTCGATTTTCTACTGGGAGAATGGTTACGCTTTTGCGGTGCGCGATGAAGATGATATTTATTCCGTAATGTTTTACAACGAAAATGAAGAGGAATTATCCAAGATTGAGCTTGGTCCTAACGTGACGAGGCTAATGATTGCTCGGGATGGTCGCATCGTCTTTGGCTATGCTGGCACTTTTCCGGAGAGTACGCCATGTTTTGTAATTCTTTCTGCAGATGGGCGAGTGATTTATCAATGTAAGGAGGCTACGGCGCGAGCTTGCAAGGATTTAACTATTGATTGCAATGATAATGTGTGGGCGAGTTGTTATCCGGATGTTTTGACTTACGAGGTGAAACCAGATGGTTTCGTAGCGAAACATCAATACCCAGTAGCGTCACCAGACGGTTTAATTCCATTTGACATAAATGGTAAAATAGCAACGATTTTAAGCTATAGTAATGATGAGGTTTACGTCCCGGTGAACTATTTTTATGTTGATAAGACCTTATATGAGATTCAGTTTGATGATTTAGACCCGTGTGAGATTGAAGGTATTTCGGCTTACGCTGGATTAGTAATAATCCTAACGAAAAACAATAAGCTTCATTTCTTTAAGCTTGACGAAATTGCGAGGGCTCTGGAAGCATAGATTGTATGATATCTTTATTCAGGCTTAGGTTTTGTGATGGGCTGATTTTGTTATTCAATATTTTAGGTGAAATTATTCTATCTTTGATATTCTATTAAATCTCCTACCTCGCAGTCTAGTGCTTCGCAGAGCGCGGCCAGCGTTGAGAATCGAATCGCAGTAATATGATTATTCTTAGAATTTATAATGATACTTGGGGACTTCTGTAGCCGTTTTTACTCTACGGAACTTCAATCAAGCGAATATTGAAGCCCCGATGGAATAAGTATCCCCCAGCTTAGCTGGGGGTTTTACACTTATCGGGCGTAGCCCTCT
>CAZVTE010000152.1:0-2185 GCA_964629705.1 uncultured Candidatus Saccharibacteria bacterium
CTAGAGGATGATAGCTCATTGCGCAAATTACGAGCGAAGCTAGGCAGGCGGAAGATAATGAAAGATTGCTCGAGTAAAGAAAGATATTTTTCTATGGTTTTGCGATCGAGACCGATGGTTTGAGAGAGCTCATTAACATTGACTTGTGAACCAATTTGAAAAGCTAACGCTTGTAGGAGTTTCTCTAATTTTAGGGGTTTATTGATATTATCGAGTTTTAGAACGTCTTTGTAAAGATTGTCATTTGTAAGCTGATTGAGCAGCTCTTTGGCATCGTTGGGATGTAGAACAATATCAGGATAGTAGCCGTATAGTAGTCGAGCTTCAAGGCTGGATTTCTCGGCAATGAGACCGTGGTGGGCGACCATCTCTGTGAAAGAGAGGGGGAACATTCTGTATTCCCATTTGCGACCAGTGAGTGGCTCGTTGATTTTGTTGGCGAGCTGGAAGGACGAGCTGCCGGTGGCGATAACCTGAATCTTGTCGCCATAATTATCTTGAATGATTTTGAGTTTAACACCAATATCTTCTATGCGCTGGGCCTCGTCAATAATCAAGATTTTATGGTTACCAATGATGTAAGAAAAAGTGGAAGCAGAAAGATTTTCAAAAGTAGCACGTACGGCTTCTTCATCGGCATTAAGCCAGAGTGCGTCCGCGCGAGAAAAGAGATCTTTGAGCAGGGTGGTTTTGCCTACTTGTCGCGCACCAAAAATAATGATGGCTTTGCCACGATTGATTTTGTTTTCGACAATTTCACTGAGATATCGCTTAATCATACTATGTATTATATCACAGATTAGTCTAAATTCCCCAAAATCTTATAATTTTTTGTGGAATAGAATCTGTAAATATTATGATAAAATTGGGATTGTCGGTAGAGCGTAAGTGAAAAATAAATTTTAGTGTTTGAGTTTGCGTTTGATACGGTTAAGTTTGCGGGCGACTTTGTAGGCTTGATATTTGGCTTTGTCGATTGGTAAATCCCAAGTGCCAGAGTAATCAACTTGGTAACCGCCGAAGGATTTTTTGTACTGAGTGAAGCCGTACCAAGGATGATTTTTGTCTTCGCTGGGGGTCATACCCCAGAAGTCAAAAGTGGTGATACCGTTATTTTTGGCGTCGATAATCATCTGGATTAGTATAATAGTGCCAGGAACGATTTTGCGATATTCGGCGTCGGCGGCAGCGTGAGCATAATAGCGGGTATTATCATAATCATAAATTAGGGCGGCGGCAATAGGTTTAGAATCGATTTCGGCAATGTAAAGGGTGGCAAAATTGCATTTGAGTTGATTTTTGAGGTGTGACTCATTTTGAGGGATAAAACTATCCTTGTCGCCAAGAGCTTGAAGAAAGGTTGTGAGGATGGTGATTTCGTCAGGATTATGGGATTGGCGGATAGTGACACCACGTTTTTCACGGCCACGCCAATAGCGGACTTTGCGACTTTCCATACCTTTTAATAGTTCGTCTTCTGGGATAGTAAGGTCGAGCATCCATGTGTGAGCGGGGTCGAGGTCATGAGATTTGATAAGACCAAGCGTCTCAAAATCTTTTGTGGTAATTGACTGTTCGTCAAGTGGAAGAGTAGGTTCAATGCGAATAAAAAAGGCCTTATGCTTTTGAGCGAAATTCGTGAGGTTGCTGAGAGCATTTTTGAGTCCAGCGAGATTTGTGACGGTCGGACCGTAAGGGCAAAACAAATAATCTCCGAAAGGAGTTTTTTCAAGCATGAGCATGGCGGAATAATCTTTACCTTCGAGGTTGAAGGTTTGGTGGTTTTCAAGTTGTTCGTACGCTTCCCAATCTGGAGACTGTAAAAAATGTTTTTTCATGTATGTATTATAGCACAGATAGACCATTTGGTGGTAGAATGAGACTATGGCTCTGGAGTGAGTGAGCTATGTTTTTGAGCGGTCTATTTAGTAAATAGCGATTTCTTACAAGTGCAGCCATGTATACGTTTTTGCTGGATAGCTTAGATGGTTGAGGGGGCGATAAGATGAGAAAAAGGCTGTCTTATGACAACCCTAGATTTATTAAGCAAAATTTAGTGTGATAAAATTTTGGTCAATAAAATAAATATGTTTGCAAGTCGGGGGTGGAGTGGCGAGTAGCTTTTGCTACTCTAAGCGCGGTAATTCGATCCGAGCATAGGTAGGGACTGTGCGCCCTTTACTGG
>CAZVTE010000153.1:0-2131 GCA_964629705.1 uncultured Candidatus Saccharibacteria bacterium
AGTTTTGGACTTCGTTGCCATGTTACCTCCATCAGTTTTAGATATATAAATTATATCACTTCCTCAACTTTTTCTAGATCTATTGTAGCACAGATTTTTTCAAAAATAAATAACTGTTGCACGGAATTCTGTTATAATGAGAACTAGGCTATAGTGGTAAAGGAAAAACAAAATATGGAATACTTTTTCAAGCGGTTGATGGCACGTTTTTTGCCAACAATTTTATTTTTCGTCTTAGGTGGTGGTGCAATAGTTTTTATAATTAGCTTGGTTTCTGAGAATGGCAATCAAAACTTTTTGCGGGAGGTCATACTTAGTCTAGTAGTTTTTGCGAGCATAATTATAATTTTTGAGATAATTAGTTTTGTTTTTGGCGACAAGTTGAGTTTGTGGTGGTTCACTAGGCATAATAGGATTGGTAAACGGTATAGCGAAAAATATTATGTATTGCTGGATATTCTGCGTGTGGTGGCAATTTATGCAATCATTGCGATGATTTTTGCTATTGCTTTGCCAGGTGGAGATTTTAGTAAAGTATTGCCAGACATAACATTGTTCTGTATTTTATTTGCAGCGCTCCTAGTAATAGGCGATATTTTTCACCGGCGTTTTATGTTTAAACGAATTGAGTGTGTTACCCGGAAGCTAGGATTAACGATTCCGACAGTAGAACGTTATCAAGAGTTATTACAGACTCCGCAGTTTGAGCTGTTCTTGCGTCTAGGTGAGCCGCCAGATGCTAATCTAGCTGCAGGTTTGGGTAATTTTAAAATTGTAACTTCAGAATATGGTTACAAAAATGTATTTGTATATAACCCGCAGCAAGAATTGTTATTTATTGTTGGAGATTTATGGACACGTTCCAAGAAGACTCAGCGCTATTTTTGTATTGATCCGTTTGGTAACAAATTTGGTAAATTATTACAGATTAATAATATAGAACGGATTTATGAAATTTTGATAACTCCAGAATCGAAACGGGTAATGGTGGATTTTGGTTATTTGACAGAGCGTTTTAGTGATGGTGATTTTGGTGATATTATTAAGAAGTTGAAATGCTCGGCGGTAGAAATCCAAAAAGGTGGCACGATGGACTTTGATTGCAGGTTAATTAGCAAGGATACTAGAACTTTAGGCGTCAAGATTGGAGAATTATATTCAATCGGTGATTACGATATTGAGATGGAATGTTTTCAAGCCAAAATGAGTAATTTGGTGATGGTTTTGGCAGCTTGTATGATTATCGAGAAAATGAAAGTGATTAGTTTTGATTTTTCGCAGTAAAACTATGTTATAATCAATAAAGTTAATAAGTATAAGTGGTTTCCGCAGTTTTTGCTGAAGCAGAAGGAATGATTGTTTTATGGAAGAAATTTCGTTAGTTAAATATACGGATGATTTGTATGAATTTGTCTATGAGGTGCGCAAGATGGCGTTTTATGATTATGTAGATGAGTGCTATGCGTGGCGTGAGGAAGACCAGCGACTGCGCTATGCGGATTACATGGAGCGTACTCGAGACGTGGCACGGATTATTCGTTTGGGTGACAAAAATGTGGGTTTACTAGTAGCTTATCCAAAAGATGGCAGATATTTTATTGAAACAATTTGTTTAATGCCAGAATGTCGTGGTAAAGGTGTTGGTACAAAAGTTTTGCAAGATGAGTTAGACGCACACGCAGACCTTGATGTTGATATTCAACATTATAAATCTAATCCAGTAAGTAGCTTGTATGAGCGTTTGGGTTTTGTACGTGTAGGAGAGACTGAAAATCACTATCAAATGACGAAACCTGCTAGTAGGCCGAAAAAGTAGCTTCTAGTAGGTCGAAATTGCAATTTTGCAAAACTGGGATTTTAGGTTAAAATTATGTTCTGGTAGATGGGATTTTTAGAGTTTTCCCATTTACTAGCAAAAGTGGCTAATTTGAGAATTTTTTGATAATTCGTAAGGTATTGAGGATTGCAAGTAAGGTCACTCCAGTGTCAGCAAAGACTGCCCACCACATATTTGTGAGACCAATGACGCTTAGTATCAAGATACTAATTTTAACTGTGATAGCGAAGATAAGATTCTCTAAGATAATCTTTTTTGTGAAGCGAGAAATTGATATTGCTTCGTAGATTTTTG
>CAZVTE010000154.1:0-2102 GCA_964629705.1 uncultured Candidatus Saccharibacteria bacterium
CGGGCGGTCGCCGTTAGCGACTACCGTATCCTATGCTGCCCGGACTTTCCTCTTGGTATACCAAGCGGCTGCCTTTCGGACTCTATACTATTGTAACATAAAACGACTAAAAATACTAGATTTTCTTTGCAAAACTTCCGCTGCCCTAACTATATCTTATGATAATAAACTTTCAGCAATCTTCAAAACTACAATATTTTCCTTTTTTCTGATATACTTATACAAGGAAAAGGAGTATTAAATGAGAATTTTATGGACAGACGGTAGCGCAAGCCCTAATCCTGGGCCAGGAGGTTATGCAGTTATTGAAAATGGTAAACCAGTAGCACTGGGACGAGCAGACGAATCGACCAATATCCGCATGGAAGGAAGCGCCATTATCGCCGCAATCGAGCTTGCCGGAGAGGAAGGCTGTGAAATTCACAGCGATTCCGAATTCTGGATTAATGTATTAACAAAGTGGGCTCCAGCCTGGGCAAAAAACAACTGGAAAAAGAAGGGCGGAGAAATCAAAAATCTCGATATGGTTAAAAAAATCTACACTCTCTATCTAGAATTCCCCGTAGAACTAGTATGGGTGCGTGGACATGTTGGCAATGAATATAACGAGTTAGCCGATAGCTGGGCTAACAAAGCTCGCGAAGGTGCCACTATTTAACACTAAAATTATCAACTCAATTGCAGTTCTCAATTGCAGTTCTCAACTGCAGTTCTCAACTGCAATTTTTGGTTACTTAGCCACTTCATATTGTTGTACTTTTTACAACAAAAACTAAAATTATCCCTGTTATTCTTTCTTTCTCAAATGTTGTATTTTTTACAACAACTACCTTATTTCTATTCTAGACAGTGTATAAATTCGTACATTGTCAAAATTCATACACTGTATATCATTCTATTCCAAAGTGACGATCTACCGCCAGATTAGCTTCTCTATCCGCTAAAGTATTCTGCTCCCTAGGAACATGAATAAAAGCACAAGCATCAAACCGCTCAACCAACTTTTGAATATTATCATATATCGACACCAAATCACGATTCTTAATCTTATAAATACCATTCATCTGATTCACCATCATTAAATTATCGCTCACAAACCTTGCCGTCTTCAATCCCAACTCTAATGCCTTTTCGCACCCAGTCCTCAAAGCATAGTACTCTGCCACTCTAGAGGTCGCAAAACCAATAAATTCACCTCCGTGACCCAAAACCACACCATTCTCACTTACAATATGATAACCAATACCAGCCGGACCCGGATTTCCACGGCTACAACCATCCACATACACCGTTGCGCTATTTGCCACATCCTTATAATTTGGCTTCGCCCCTACTCGATTCTCAATTTCCAACACCGATAAGCTCGCCTCATCTAGCCTCATCCCTGCTAGAGCAGATTCACCTGCAAATTTATAGGCCGTATAACGTTCTTGCGGAACAATCTTAGCATCACTCTTCAAAATTACATTGTACACAATATACAGATTACTCAATTGGCTCGAACCCTGCAACGCCACAAAAGTCACCACATCAGCCAATTTAATCGTACTAGCCGAGCTTATTCCTAAATATTCCTCAATCGTACGTCCCATTGCTTCTTCTGGTTGCTCACCAAATTTTATCTTCCCTGTTGGTAACTCCCAAATTGTTGATGCATCCGCCCTCCCTTGATTCTTTTTCATTACTAACACGCCCTTATCATTCTGAATCAAGCCTACTACCCGAATTCTCTGTTTCATAATATCTTAATTATATCAATCTTATGCTTAAAGCGCAATCCAACCCACCAGAACTATTAACTAAGACATCAAAAAACCTAGCAACGATGTTTTCCCTGTAGTATATACAAGGTGGGTAAAATCTTATGCGACATCTCCACGGAGATGAGCCACGAAATCCCTTTACATGATTATTCAGGAAAATCATGCCGCTACTAGGCTATCTCTAGTATAGCACACTTCTTCCCAAAAACATAGAGCCTAATTAAACTATCTCACGCCCACCAACCAGAAGAAAAAGTTCAAGATCGCCTCCATTGCACCGTTCATAATTCCAGAAACCAACCCTGGTACCGCAATTACCAAAATCATTACCAGCCACAC
>CAZVTE010000155.1:0-2069 GCA_964629705.1 uncultured Candidatus Saccharibacteria bacterium
AGTCTTGTTTGAACAAAGTATATTCTAACCTTCAAACTGTGAAGTGGGTGAAGGATAAGATTTATATAGAGTTTTAAGATACTTTTTTCTAGAGAAGCTAAAATAACCATACTGCAAGCACAAAAAGCACCATAGTGTTGATATTATTTTCCAAGCATAGCTTCTCTAGGAAAACGTTCTTAAAACTCTAGCTAGATACATTCATGTCTTCTACTTTATTACTAATCATATTGTCCTTCACCCACTTTACTTTGTGCGGAGTGGAATGATTTCTATGTACAATAATGCTTTTATCTCTGGGGGAGGAGAAACTGGTCGTTTTTACTCTAGTTCTGCTACAAAAAATGATTTCACTGTAATTGTTCGGTTTTACGCAACTATAATGCAATCTGCAGCCAGTTATGGGCGCAGAAATGATAATTTTTCTCTCCGCCACTAGAGTTAAAGACTGATAACTGAAGGCAGTGGAGAGAAAGTCCGATGTCATTACTCCAGCGCACGCTTGGAAATGCTCTGCCGTAGCTAACTGCTTGATAGAATGAGGCGTCCGGATTAGGATATGCGGCGGTTTTAGCTCGAATTCCTGTCCAGTCTGCCGCTTGAATAATAACGCCGCTCCGGATATTTCCGATTCGTAATTGGTAAAATGGTTTTAATAGAACATTATAACCATTGATATTCTGATTAGGGGCGTAATAGTCGCTATTTTCTATTTCTTTAAACTCAAACCCATACTGCCCCAGCAGATAGGCAAAGCTACCGTATTGTACATCTGACATAAAAACAAGTCTAGGCAAAATCCTCAAAGCGTGCTAAAATAGAAGGGTATTGGATCGTCGCCAAGTGGTAAGGCACTGGGTTTTGGTCCCAGCATTCGCAGGTTCGAATCCTGCCGATCCAGCCATATTTCATTGTCAATTTTGATACAAAACTTATATAGAGAAACCCCTGTTTTACAGGGGTTTTCTGATATTTAGAGCTGACTTATCGTATGGACATATTCTAGTGTTTTCCTTCAAAAGGAGGTGTGTGAGCAGTAAAATTTGAAGGCGATTTTACACGATGCGCCAGAGATAGTTATGGTTGTTTTCAAAATAATGATAGAATTTACACGTTTTACACGAATAGAAAAAGTGGAGAGAAAACCCAGGATATCTATTGAGTTCACGTGCCGGATGTATAATCTGATTAAATTCTAACGAGTATGAACTTGGGTTTAATATATCGGATTCCGATGTAGTGCTTGCGACGAGTCTAGACTCGTCTCCTGGCTGGTTTAGAAAACCATTGCTAAACCATACGAAACCTGCAGCTGTAACGTAAAAAGGAGTAGTCTGAATCTGATAGCCATTACTATTAGGATTATCTGCATAATATCCCCAGCCATCCTTTTCCTCAAACCTAAACCCATACATACTTAATATTACCTATTCAATCCACTTTACTTTGTGCGGAGTGGAAACATGCGTATTGATCTTGGCGGACTTCAAGACTGGACTACGGGGAGGGCAGTTCTTATTAAGACGGCAACAGCAAACTCAAATAATTGGTCTTCTTGGGTGTTGTGGGATATTAGAGCTACTGTGGATTCAAAACATCAAGCAGATTCTCTCCGCCACTAAAAGGATACGCTAAACACACTCCCCGTATTTATTAGTGTTGTAAATTTTACAACACTAATTTATACCTATCGCATGATTTTTATGATAAAATAAAGATGTCTAATCATTCCAATATGTATTTAGGGAATTATGTATTCCAATGTTTTTTGTACGTGATTGTTTTAGTAATCTTCGCATTGTAAAGCGGCACCGTAGGCCCAATAGGAAATGCGAAATTATTGAAAAATAATACGTACTAGTATTGGAATGGTTAGACACCCCCGCGGTGTCGCTTTTTGTTCAGTTGGAATTCTTTCTTTTAGTAAAAGAAAGAATATCCAGCTAAGAAAGAAAGGCACATGATTTCATTTTCGAAAAGCGCGGTTTCCGAAAATGAAATAGCTAATAACTAAGTATTTTAGAAATGTAATTTCTTTAAGTTAAGGGCGACACTGCGGGTGACATCAG
>CAZVTE010000156.1:0-2068 GCA_964629705.1 uncultured Candidatus Saccharibacteria bacterium
CAAGCATAACACTATTCTTTTTTGTTGGCTATAGTGGGAATTGGGGAACAAGACCGGCTTTTTTGGCAGTTTTTAGTGATTCTGTCAAAAAATAGTCTTCAAAATCGCAAAGTTTAGGAATTATATCTAGCTACAACATAATTCTATAGAATAATCTACTTGCGGCACTTGTAGAACTATGCTAAAATTGCAACTATATTCCATACTGTTTCACGTAACCTACGAGTTAGGTTCCTTAAAAGAAAGGAGGTCTTAGCAATGAGAAAGACTAAGACACGTTACAACTTGATAATGTTGTTAATTTTAAGCCTGGTGATGGTGACGTTAGTGCCACCCAAAATTGTCGAAGCACGAGTGAAGCATCCGTGGGTGGTGCTGAACAAGGGGACGAAGCAGGAAATTGTCTGTGGCTGGTTCTATACTGGGGTGTACGGCGATGAATCTGATATCGGGTTCTATACTTGTTCGCGTCCATTAACGATCAAGCAGGCTGAGCGCCGAGGTGAGATTGCCGGGATTTATCCTGTTCGAGAAATGAGTTGGGACAAAGGAGCTATCCCCGGGGCTTACATGGTTGCAATCCGCCAGCCCAATTACCGCAGTTTGCTATATCGTCCGATCAAGATAATTCGTGAAGTTGAGGTGGATGGGCAAACTTATGCTGAGGATGCTAACGGCGATCGTCATGTACTCAATCAGACAGATATTGTATGTATCTCGAAATTCGCGTTCTCATGTTCCTTAAACTCTGGTATTCTTGATTACAAGAAGCGAGCGACCACGGAAGTTTTTGGCACAAAGGCTGTTTATGGAAAACGCCCAAAGCAGGCCTGCATCAATGCTTTTATGAATCGCAAGGGTGCTGACCATCGCTATTTTCTCCATGTAGACAGCGAGCCGGATGATGTTGAGCGCATTGCAGGAATGACGGTGGATAGCGATGACGAATACATGATGCCGCTAGAGCCAAAGAGCTCCTACGTGATTAATATCGATGTACGAAATGATGGCAAAACTGTCGCTAAGAATGTCCGCCTCAAGCTTTCCAAAATCCCTAAACAACTTAAGAAAGGAGAGACCTTTAAGCTGACCGCCACGATTACGGGTGATAATCTGGTGAAATCTCCAGTTAAAAACACTATAGAATTTGTAGCGCTAAAGGACGTTTCTATTAAGCTTGAACACTCGTTTAATGGTGAATATAATTCATTTGACCCTAAGATGCAGCAGGCTGACTGGCAATATATTAAGTCGCTTTTCTCCGCTCAAGGTCGGCTAGTAGGCGAGCCGCTAGGTGAGTATGATCAACTTTCACACTTCTCGCATAACGGTATTATTCCTGCTGGCGGAAAAGATATCAGCCAGTATGTTAGGCTGAGGGTGGAGAAGCTGAAATAAACTTGAATCAAGGCTTTAGCCTTGGAATAAAAAGCAACTGAATCAAAAAACAACAGTATGGCAAAAGGGGGTGCAACTCTGCACTCCCAGTTTAATGCCCAAATAAAATTTTCACAAAATACAAAACTTGTGGTAAAATGAATCCATGAGTGAGTTTGATCAAACTAAAGTGGAACTAAAAACGGGGGGGGGGTAATTTATCGGCTTCTTTGTCTAGTCCAAAAGTAAATAACCCCAGCTTATCAACGCCTACGCAACAAAATGCTGGCAAAGCAACTACTACAGCATATAATATCAATGGTGCGCAAACTGCTACCTTGCAACCAAAACCGCAGCAGGTCATGCAGCGTTCAAAGCAGATTTTGTGGGCAACACTGGGTGGACTAATCGTAATTATTATCGCCGTATTGGCGGTGATTTTTCTGCCAAAAATTTTCCACCAGCCTAAATTAACCGATTTGACGACTAATGCAGACGGTGACGAAATTTCGCTTGCTACGGCGCGCGCCGAGGAAATCTTGGCGGGCGATACGTTGAATTTGGAGCAAGTAGAGGAATTCTACAATTCTGAGATTGACAAAGAGCCAGATTTTGCACAAAAAACGGCACTGATTCCGTAAATAACCCACTACCTATGCAACATTTCAGCAGGAGTTAGAAACTCTTTCCA
>CAZVTE010000157.1:0-2011 GCA_964629705.1 uncultured Candidatus Saccharibacteria bacterium
CTCATCGCCCTTGTGGCGGTAACTGCTCCAGGTATGTACCCCATAAACGCACTATTTACCGCCTCCGACCTCATGGCTGGTCGCCGAATTAAACTAATTATTCGTATTATCTACCTGGCTTTTGTAGTAGCGATAATCTATTTTGTTACTATGATGCCAGTGATTCTACTAGACATGTGGCTCAAGAGTATGTGGGATTTCATTGCTGATTGGCCAATCGTGCCGTTTATGATGTTGCTCGTCACCTGTTTCGTATTTGTTTATCTTACGGCCTATTTTTACCGTTACTATCGCTACATGCTTGATTACCGTGAGAAATAAAGGGATCTACTATTGACAAATTTACTTATGTGTGCTACAATCAAAGTATGGGGGTGATGTTCTTTACTAATCACCTCTTAAAATACGAGCGTCTTATCAAGGCGTAGTTTGGCATGCATAGAAAAGGGGGAGAGAAAATGTCAAATCAGCAGAAAGCGTCCGAACAACTGGCAATTCCAGACATAATGAATATGTCGTCCGAGCAACTTACAAACACCGTTGTATGCTGTGGGGACTTGGATTACAAATCTATTTTTGTGGAGGCCTTTGGACGCCTTCCATCCGCAGAGGAACAACGAGATCTGAAGAATCTTATCATTTCGATGGATTTAATTTTTTTCCAAGATGTATTGTTGGAGATAAAATTCGGTACCGAAGCGATGACGCTTGCCGAATACTTGGATCAGTCGGAATTCTATGATCGGTCATATCTTTTGGATACGCCAGTAGATATGTTAAATTTTGATTATGAAAGTTTAATCTCCGCGATTAAACTGGGCTATGAGACATACTAGTCTGCTATTTTGCTCTATCCAGGGATAAAGGAGGTGGTACCGCCCCTAGCTTAGGCTGGGGGATTTTGCGTGTCAAGACGCAGAGAGAAAGCCCCCAGTATCGCTCACGTCGTACTGATGGTGCAATTCTTGTGGTGTAGACATGAAGATTATAGGCTGCTTCCAACCTCCAAGCTGTACTCGCAGTGAACATGCTTAAAGACCCCATTTGATCCATGCCAATACCGTTTTGAAAGCCCGCTAGTGCTAATATTCCTGTCGATAGTAGAGTATCTCGAGCTGCATCAGTTCCGAACTGGAGATTTCCCCAGCCATCATCGCCACCCTTTTCCTCAAACCTAAACCCATACCGACTTAATAATACTGTTATCAAAAAAGACTTGACGTCTACGCAAAGAGAGCAGAATTATCATATTTTGCGGTCTGCTCTGTGGGGCGTTTACTATGCTCTTTTTTGGTTTTTCATATAAATTTATATCATAATAACGGGTCATTGCTCACAAGCATGAAATAGCTAAAACAGTTTTCATACCAATAAAAAGAAAGACTTCTCGAAAGAAGTTAATCTAATAAATCCAATTTAATTATGTAAAATCCTAAAGGAAAGGTTAATAGGTCGACCTCGACCGTGTTCTTTTTTCTTAGCTTTTATTCTTAAGAGTATTAAAGCTAAGTCGATATGAGTTTAGGTTTGAGGAAAAGGATGAATGGACTGGTGCATATTTTGGATATGCGTCCACTCAAGCAAACGGCGAACTTTTTAAACAGCCATTCTATTACCTTTTGAACGGAAGGACTGAAAATAACCAGATTATCTATTTAGGATATGGAATGTATCCGCAGTCTAGCTCAACAACAGAGAGCCTAGAGTCTACATATTATCCAGCCATAAACATAGATATATTCTTTCCGACCTTCTATTACTACCGCCATAGTGGCGCTTCTCTCCGCTGCCTAGCGGAGAGAACGAGCCGACCAACGTTGCGGCCATTCTGAGTGTTCATATATTTCTAGTGCCCATGCCCTGTCAAGCGAATCCGTTGCAAGACTAGAGTAGATTGAGGCTGACTCTGCTGCCAACTCAAGAAAGCCAGTCGCATCTCTTACTCTCCCACTCCGCACAAAGTAAAGTGGGTGAAGGGTAATAATATTAGTAATAAAGTAGATATGTGTTG
>CAZVTE010000158.1:0-1910 GCA_964629705.1 uncultured Candidatus Saccharibacteria bacterium
CACAGACCTCTAAATTATCAGTTTAGCGCTCTAACCAGCTGAGCTATATCCCCATAATTAATCTTATTGTTAATCTCCACGCTCCAATCAGTCTCAGCTGATTACAGCGCAGGCGCTCAACCTTTGATTTTCTAAGATGCTAACGCATCTTTCCTCAGAGCTGAGCTATTACCCCCATAATTAATTTTATTGTTAACTTCCGCACCTCAACCAACCTTAGCCGGTTACAGTACAGATGCTCAATCCTTATTTTTTCTACAGATGCTAATGCATCCTTCCTCAGAGCTGAGATATATCCGCATATCCATGCTCACTACCACGCCCTAGCCTCCAAGGTATCTACGCATCCTCCTTAAGAACTGAGCTATAATTCCCAGACACCTTACTCTCTCATTTTACCCTACTGAATCCAAAAAATCAAGGGCAAAATTACACTTTTACTAAAATCCTCTTAGCACCCCGTAGATTCTATGGCCGAAAAACTCCATAAACTCCGCCTCGCTCTAATTTAACACCTCTAGCCTGAGCCATTTCCGAAATCGTCACAAACTCATAGCCGGCCGCCCGAAAATCGTCTATTACCATCGGTATAGCATCAACCGTCGTATCATAAATATCATGAAACAAAACCACCGCACCATTAAAACTTGACCGCTTGACTTCGGCTCTAATTTTATCAGCATTACGCGATTTCCAATCCTCTGTATCTACCGACCAAGTTATCAGTGGTCTCGCTATTCCACCAATAACATTTTCATTAATCGCTCCGTACGGCGGCCTCACTAATTCGGCACATTTTCCCGTCACATTAATCAAAATTTGACAAGACTCATTCATATCCTGCTGTATTTGCTCCACCGACATTTTTGATAAATTTGCATGATTGGTCGTATGACTAGCCAATTCATGCCCCTCCGCCACTTCCCTCTTAACTATGTCTGGATAATTCCGTGCCATCATACCAAGGACAAAAAATGTCACTGGAACTTTTTTCTCTTTCAGAATATCCAACAATCTCGATGTTGTAGTAGGAGCTGGACCATCATCAAATGTTAAAGCAATTAATTTTTTGTCCTTTAGATCACGCTTTTTCACCGGTGGCTTCAAACCTAATTCAGCATAAAAACCTCTTGTCTCCGTCACTGAAACAGGTCGTGACAAAAAATGCATTTTCCAAATTCCAAACACAAACAAAATAACTGTCAAAACAATTGCTACTTTCACCCAAGGATATTCTGAGTTCAAAGTCTCCCATATTCCCCTATCTATCTGGTTATTGTCGCTTACTTTAGCGTCCTTATCAACCTGTATTATCTTATCTTGTTGAGAATTCTCCCCTTTTTCTGTCTCCCGCTCCACTATATCTGCTCGAATTTTACCTTCTTCCCTCTTCTTATCTCTAACTCCGCTCCCAACAGTATCCACATTTACAGAAGTCGCTCTCTCGCAAACATCTTTTTTGCCTCTATCCCCCTCAGTAGTATCCCGCCCTAAAATCACTACTTTTCGCTGCGTTTTTCTCTTCTTAGCGCCTTTCTTTCTACTCATCTCAAAACTCCCACTACGAAACTAAACCACTCCACACATCACTCACACGAAAACCTACATTACTACTTGCCGCTAAAACTCGCAAACCAATATTATACATACACTTATTATATCACCAAAAAACTTTTCCACAGAAAATTCTCCCGCAATGCGAGAGAACAATCCTTTAACAACTTAATTGTGCAATCCATCGAAAGTCAAAAGCTTAAATGTCGCATCTTTTCACTAGGCTACCGCCTACCTCCAAGCATCATTATGGTCTAAGCTTACATACCACAATTACGACCGACCTAGCTACAATACATATCACTATGCATTGCGCATCAAACTCCCTAGAAAGGAGGTAATCCATCGACACGTTC
>CAZVTE010000159.1:0-1798 GCA_964629705.1 uncultured Candidatus Saccharibacteria bacterium
GAATACAGAAAAACTATTGCACTAACTTCAACTAGCACACATCTACTTTATTACTAACATTATTACCCTTCACCCACTTTACTTTGTACGGAGTGGCCGTATCGCCGCAGACCACAGCCTAATTTGGCTTCAAGAATATGAGAACGGCAATATCCACTCCTCAAGTGCAACAAATCTTACAGCACGCGTATATTGTTTTACTATGAGCAGTTTAGTCTCAATACCTAACGACACTGGCAACCGTTGGCAAAGTCTTTCTCTCTAATACTACTTTTAGTCTAATTCCCTATTGCATTTTACTCATGCTTTGCGCTATAATAATACATAGAATGAAGAAGTTAATTGTAAAAAGCCAGTTGTTAAATCAAGAAGATTTCGAGTATCGTCTTGCTGCCATTGGCATGCAACTCAACCAAACTATCTGGCAACACGAACGCATCTATCTGCCAAGTGATTGGCAATATGGACGTAATATGCCACGCTTAGTCTTACGTACAGAAGTTTATTCCACAGATCAGCCGGCTTTTTATTCCATCTATCTCAAACGCCATATCGAAGATAGTGGTCTCGACATTGTTGATCTTACCCCAGTGGGAGATTATACCGAGGCAGCAAATATCATCCATCAACTCGGTTTTCGCAAAACTGCTGAGGTTAGTCGTCAACGCCGTGAGCTTGCACTAGATAGCCACACTGCAATTTACTTGGACCAAGTTGAAGGCATTCGTGACGCTTTCCTCAAAATCGAAGCCGAGGTTAAAGACAATGATCGTATTGAAGCTCTAAAAGTAGAACTATTAAACACTCTTGCTATGCTTGGGCAAAAATCTTACACCGAGCAACCATATTTTGATCTTATGCAAAACGATATGCAAGCTTATCTTCTACCCTCTTCGCATATCTAATTAGTTAGTTTATTTTTTGAAAGCCATAATATACCGCCCTCTATAATAGAGCGGTATTACAGCGCGTTCGCCTAAGTCCTAACGTGCGAGACAACGCACGGAGAAGCCATTCCAGCGATTTTTTAAGTACGATGGGTAGACTTCGCCACCATTAAGACTAAGGCGATACATCTGAGTAATAAGAGCAGGCGTTGTACTAGACCAGTAATTACCGCTAGTAGAGATAGCTCTTAGTGAACCAGGATCGAGATCAAGCGCTCCCTCGCGAAAGAAGAAAAGCGGTTCTGTTACAATATTATAATTTTCGTTACTAAGTTTACTCTGCAATCCATATTTTTCCAATAAGTTATAGAACGAGCCGCTGACACCATTATTAACTTCGCCACTCAGCGGCAATTTCCACCCTTTCGGACATATTGAGGATGGAGCATTACTATTTTCTGCTGTATTTGCGCCACTTCCTGCAGTCGCTGTGTTCCATTGGTAGTAGTTACCAAGGAGGTAATGTGCGTCTTGTGTACCGTTCCATTTTTCTAGACGATTACAGTTATCCAAGTTTCCGCCCGTCCAAACTGAGTTAAATCCATCATCAGTAGCACCTTCTGGCTTTGTACCACTAGTATTGCTGCAAACAGTGGCATCGGTCGGATTAGTTAGTACATACTCCCCCAAATCCCAACTTCTTGTAGCTGTTGCCGGTCCACCATCTTCGATTCTTTCCGGTACACTTGTTTCGGTTACAGTTGGCGGATACGCTGAGCTACTATTCCAATCACTCGTTATATCCGTATCCACCGCTTTAAGTCCTTCTTTCGGAATATCCAGTGCTAGATTCTGTACCATCCAGCAATTACCATCCGCTAGTTTACTTACCCAATAGACCTTACCGTCTC
>CAZVTE010000160.1:0-1767 GCA_964629705.1 uncultured Candidatus Saccharibacteria bacterium
GTAATTGCTGGATGACGCAGAACCTTGATTTGGATATACCAGCAGAACCAGACCCCACCTTCATTAGCCAAAGTGATAATATTCTGGCGGGATGGAAACCGAGTGCAGCAACGATTACGGATAATAATTATGGCGCTGGAAGCATGGATATGACTGATAGTCACTCATGGGATGTGGGTGATTATATTGTCACGAATATAGTTTCTACTGAAGGGTGCAACGCTATAAAGGGTTTAGCCATACAAGCGAGTAGCTGCGCCGCAAGAATTTCTTCGGTTGCCAGTTTAAGTAGTGTAGATTCCTTGGGTAATGAGAGTTTGCATTATCATATTGGAAACTATTATCGTTTTAATGCGGCAACCGCTGGAACGGGATTAACGGATGCGAGTGCATCGATTTGCCCGAAAAATTGGCAATTACCAAAAAGTTATGAGGATGTTTTGCAGACTTATGATATTGCGCGAGGACATGGCACTGTTAATTCTGCTTCCGTAACCTCCTCTCCAATATATATTGTTCCGAGCGGCTATATAAATAGTGATGCTATTGATGGAGTGGGGGCGCTTATAAATAGCGGTTTTGAGGGAAGATACTCAGCAGGTGCGACAAGCGCAACATTTAAGGAGCTGTATTTACTTAATCCTAGTACGATAGATTTATACACTGGCCCGATTCAAATTGGATATTCAATACGTTGTTTAGCGCAGTAAGCCTTTTTTGCGAATTAGAAAATATTTTTCATTATCTCTTGGAGTATTCTGAGAGATAATGATTTTATATAACTATTCATCAAATAGCTGTACAAAATAATAGCGATTACCGAATTTATAGACGCCGACACCGAGCCTTTTGAAACGAGTGGCTACCATATTCATGTAGTGCCCCTCGGAATGTCGCCAAGCGTCCGCAGCTTTATTACCCGTGTTCATTTGATTGCCATCGCCGTAGGCTAAATTTTCGCCATAGAACGGAATGCCGATTTCTTGTGCTAGTGAGAAGCAATTCTGTCCATTGGGACGAGTATGTGAAAAAGTGTTTGACCAAGCCATCTCAATAGCACGGATACTGGCAGCTGCACTCAAATTAGCATCAAGTATGAGGGGGTCAGAACCGATTTCAGCTCGATAGTAATTTGTCATAGCTAGGACTTGTTGAATATTGGCGTTTTCGGCGACAACTTGATTGGCGGCCTCATTCCACATTTCTTGAGCGGTGGCGTCAAAAGTAGAAAAATCATATTGTACGGCTTTTGGAGTAGAACTAATTAGTTTTTCTGAGCCGTCAGAATAGACTTCATAAGCGTTAAGATTAGTAGTAATAATTTTGGTTCCATAGTTAGTAGTGACGGCGCTCTCTTCACGGGTAATAGTTTGGATTAGGCTAATTGGTTGCGAAGTTGTAACGCTTGGTTCTACGAAATTACCTTTGCCTAAACTATCGGTATTAGTATTGGCATCAGAGTTTTTTTGTTCTTCAGCTTGGCTTGCCGAAGCGTTGTCATTCCCTTCTGGCGGTGTAGTGGTCTTATCTGATTCGGTAGACGTGGTCGCCGAATTTTGTTCATCAATGTTTTCTGTTATCTTGGAGATTTCGCCGGTGTCTGGAATCTCAATCGATTGACTATCAGCGCTATTAGCGTGACGAGAATTAGTGATGGAGATTATGACTCCGGTGATAATACTAATCACTAAAACGGTAATAGCTAAAAATAGAATTAGAACAGAGCATCGTGATTTGGTTTTTAGTGCTTTAGGCATGTTGTTTTCC
>CAZVTE010000161.1:0-1466 GCA_964629705.1 uncultured Candidatus Saccharibacteria bacterium
TTGCCGTGAAACCTAACAATATCAACGATTTCTCCCAGGGTGGTGAATACGATGCGCACTACCTCCTTGGCAACTACTACCAATGGAACACAGCCACTGCAGGAAGCGGGGGAGAAATCGTAAGTGGCGGTACGGAAGGTAACATTACGCCTAGTAATGCTAAGGATAGTATTTGTCCAAAAGGTTGGGAACTACCAAAGGCAGATGGCGGTGCCAGTGAAGCTAAAAGCGCTACCAGATTAACCCAGAGCTATTTTGATAAATACGGTGATACTACCTTTACCAACTTGTTCAATGCCTATGGCTATGCATTCCCGAATGGTAACGTACCGAATATCTATGGACCGAATGGACAAAATGGATATAATACTGCTACGATTCCATTCTACTTCTCCCGCTCTGGGAATATTCTTTTATATACTGGTTCATTTAGATATATAGGCACTAACGGTTTTTATTGGTCTAGTGTAGCTGCCACTCCTATTCTTAACTCATATCTACTATCCTTCAATAGTCTTGATGTGCTTCCATCTTACTCAGATTACCGCTGGAGCGGTTTCTCCATTCGTTGTTTGGCGCGCTAACGTAAATATCTCCATAATTATTCCTCAGAGCATTCTGAGGAATAATTGCTATCATGGGTCGCATCGATTAAACACTTCGGCTTAATATATACCTGATGATACCATTAATTGGACGCGTATGAGATTCGTATTTGGGGGAGTTCTGCTAATGATAATATTCTCTATACTCATGCATATGCACCATGGATTAAACAGGATCAGTTTGGAGCATCTAGTATTCATGCGAGGATGATTGGTGTTTCTCTCGTCGATTTCCCCATATATGTAAAATACGCAGAATCCTAGCACGCTCTTACTGCATCAATCATAATAACAAGACGCAGAAAAATCTGAATTTTAATTTTTGAAGTCCTCTTTATTTTTGAATAGAAGACGAATTTCACAACAAAACAAATAGATTTAATATAAGAAGCTCTGGTGAATTCACTCCATGACAACATTACCTGGATTGTTGCGATATGGCCGAAGTTTTAGACATTTCTCGCTTATCCACTACGGTCGAACCCTCAAGCAGAGTAGTCAAAGCAGCCGCACTCATTATTGCAAATGGTATAATAAACACCGATACATAGCGCGACATCACCTCAACAAGCAACGCGCTGGCAAACAACCCACAAAAACACAGTATCACAAAATAAGTAAAGTAATCCAGTTTACACCATTTACCAGACCGCCAAATCTGCCAAAAGAATATCACTGTCAATACAGCAAAAATTGTCAAAGTCCACATACCAGCATCATTTGCAAACAAATACCATTCTTCAAATCCACTCACATTCGTAAACTGTTCCTCTAAGTTGCGGAAAATCGTAATTTCATTCCTACAGAAAAGAATCTCAGATTTATTCGTCATATGCACCAAAAAATTCAAAATACTCATAT
>CAZVTE010000161.1:1476-1706 GCA_964629705.1 uncultured Candidatus Saccharibacteria bacterium
CCTGGGTTCATAGGCTCAACTTTCACAACTTGCCCTTCTTTGTCCTTAGTCTCATAACCATATATTTTGGGTGCTAATTTATTCCAGTCTTCCACGCTCCAACGACCAGCATTATCAAAATTTGCCCCCACAAAGAAACTCCAGCCTAAAGAACCATGTTTCTCTTGATAATACGGATTCAATCTATGGTGTACCACATCCATAACCATGTTACTACACACAAAAGCTAC
>CAZVTE010000162.1:0-1619 GCA_964629705.1 uncultured Candidatus Saccharibacteria bacterium
CAAAAGAATATGTGTGAGCGATAAAAATTGAAGGCGATTTTACACGATGCACCAGCTTGCACCAAAACCATAAGTTGGTTTTGGTAAATTTCTGTGTTCATTCACAATCTAAGCACTCCAAAAACGGTAGCATCTAACTACTACCGTTTTTGGAGTCTACTTATTCTCACTACTTAGCCTAAAGTAGTCAATTGCAAAAGCAGATGCGCGCCCAGCTTCATACCATTTTTAATATAATCATGACTGGCATCACAAAAAGTATCTAGCAACTCTCCTGCGTGTTTCTCCATTAGGAAGAACATCTCCTCCTCGTTAATATGCGGTTTACTATGTTCTAGGATACTTTTTGTGTATTTACGTAAAGCCGCCATGATTTTCTTCTCGTTGTCAGTTATAAAGTAAGGTTCTGGCTCTGCAGCATCTTCCATGGCGAAGTGCCACAGTATTATATCAAAAACTCCCATCCCGCCATTATTGACCCAGATACCTTTGAACTGGTACAGCAAGAAATAGAACGCCGCCGCCCTAAACGCCGTCAGCTTTATAAGAACAGCCCATTTGCCGCTAAGATTATCTGCGGGGGATGTGGTAGCTTTTACGGTCGCAAAGTCTGGCACAGCAATAGTGAAAAATACAGAAAAAGTGTTTGGCAGTGTAACCATAAATATGGCGGTAAAGAAGCAATCTGCACTACGCCGAACTTAGTCGAAGAAGAAATTGAGGCAGCATTTGTTGAAGCGATCAACCAGTTATTAGTACAAAAAGACCAGTATCTAAAAAGGCTCAATAAACTACTAAAATATCTTACAGATACCAGCACTTTAGATAAAAAGCTAGAGGAAGCCAAAGAAAAACACGGCAGATTGTTAGATACTTTACGTGCCTATATGACGGAAAACACCCAGATTATCCAAGACCAAGAAGAATACAATCGCAAGTTTGCAAAAATGGATGCAGAATGCAAAAAGGCTGAGGAAGAAATCGCCTCTTTACAGAAACAAATCCTAGATCAACTGGCAGAAAAAGAAAAGACCCGGCGTTCGATTGTGGCTTTAGGAAGCTGCAAAGATATGCTCCAGAAGTTTAACGAGGATTTATGGAACACGCTGGTAGATACAGTAACTGTATTTGCGGATAGGAGACTCGTCTTCCGCTTCCGGGATGGAACGGAAAACATTGTAAGATTATTAGAAAAAGATAAATAGTACCTTAAAGCGCATCAGCACATTAGTACATTAAATTATAAAGCCTGCGGATGTTTCCGTGGGCTTTATAACCAACAGCATACGTTTTCGTTTACATGTAAATATTAAGTAGTAATTTCATATGCAATGTGTTGTCCACTGTTCTTACAAAATGTTTTGATTGCTGATTCAATGTCTGTTCTAGTGCAGTCGGTTGGAATGTGTATATATAACTCTTCTTTTGCACGACTACATGCAACATAATACATTCTTACAAATTCGTCAGCAGAAGTTTCGTCAGTTAAACATGGTGACGAATATAAAGAAGCTATTTTTATTTTATCACGATTATTAGGTATCACACTCACAACAACTTTATTCCATTCAAGCCCTTTTGCCTGATGAACAGTCATATATCTACTGTTATCAGAAAAA
>CAZVTE010000163.1:0-1614 GCA_964629705.1 uncultured Candidatus Saccharibacteria bacterium
TAATAATGCTAACGCATTATTATAAGGTGTAGGGGAGTCTGCCTACTGATTTTATCATGTAATTATTAGCGTACTGTCCTAAAGGCTGGAAAATGGCAACGAGTGAAGTCACAGCAAGCTCAAAACCTATGCAAAACGCTGGTAGCTTTGCTGGACTACTTACTATTTATGATTTCAGCTTTCCAGAAGTAAACTTTGCCCATAATTACTATGGCGACAATCTTGATTCAAAAGCGCAACAAGCACCCCTCTACTATACGGCTGGCGGGAGACTAAGGATAGATTATGGTTTTCTCAGTGATGCCACATTGAGCGGAAGAACTTGGGGCAATACTATTACCTACGAAGGCAACGAAGCACGTAATCTAGCCTTCTTTGCTGATACTATTTTCCCTGCAGTGCACGATGATTTTTGGTATGGCTATTCTCGCCGCACGAGAGAAAAACCGGCAAATTTACCCGAAGTAAAATTTAACGCGGATTCATCAGTAAAATCAAACGAGAATGCACGCAGAATGTCTTCAGCTGATGTATTTGAGAATGTCCTACTAGAGTGAGCGCCATTCCTAAGTGTTTCTAGCGAATCTGGATTGATATAACCACTCCGCACAAAGTAAAGTGGGTGCAAGACAATATAACAATACACGGAGAGAAAACGCTAGCTCTTGAGTACCTGTAAGTGCAGGATAAATCCATTTACTATAACTACGCAAATAATTTACCTCACCATCATTGATATGCTTCGACCAGAGCCAAGCAGTGTTATTTGAATCAAGCAAGCTTTCATTTTCAATATGACCGCCTAGTACTATATGTAATGGATTGATTATAAGGTTACTCTGTTCAGAAGTGGCGTTAGCTAAATAGCTGCCCCAAGTATCAGGACCAAAAACTAATCCATGCTGTTCCAGCAGATAGGCAAAGCCATCGTTAGTATAATATGGTTTAGAGATAACTGAGAGAAAGGCTAAACTTCCTAGGATGTTTAGCGCTTGCCCAAATATTTCCATTTTGCATAACCATATCATAAGCATTGCCATCATCTGCCGCAGCCGTTCCACTCCAGCTATAATTCACCCAGCCAATTTGAGCAACGGGATCTTCAAGCCGTGTCACAAAACCAACTGTAGTGCCATATATAGGGTAAGTGCCAGCATTACGCCCATCAGCATTTGGATTCACACCCCAAAAATCTCCGGACCAATCCTTTTCCTCAGAAAACTCCGTTTCTTCCCATAGTTGTAGCGCATAAAAAGCGAGTAAGCTCTCTTTTTAGCTACAGCCACTCCTATGATTCAAACCTAAACCCATATAGACTTATATATTATCATCTAGTTATAATTTAGTCTTTTCTAAAAGTGACCCATTCTTCTTCCGGTTTTTGTTATCCACTTTCTGTGAGGCCGCGTTCAAAGCGCCTGTCGTCACAGGGCTTTGCCGCTAGTCCTCCTCGTGAGTCCGGATTCCCCACAGAAAGGGATAATAAAAACCAATCATAAAGCAAAGAAAAGACTAAATTATTCTAATCATAAGTATTAACAAAGTAGAATAGATACTGAATGTAGTCTTGCTTGAACAAAGTATATTCTAACCTTCAAACTGTGAAGTGGATGA
>CAZVTE010000164.1:0-1598 GCA_964629705.1 uncultured Candidatus Saccharibacteria bacterium
TAGTGAGAGTACGTATCGGATGTTGCAACGAATGGTAGATCGAGGCGATAATGTGTCACCAAGTAATCGAAAAAGGTTGCAACGGTACAAGAAGCAGCAACGGAGTAAACGGGGCTGGATTAACTGTTACGAGGTGGAGGAAATTGAGCACTATGAGCAACAGAATTCTCACGGGAAAACCGCTAGCTTGGTGGTACGTCTAGAGACCTTGAATGGTTATGTGTCGGTTTTAAAACCAGAGGAAGACGAAACCTACGTTGAGGTGTTCTCTTGGGGCGGATACGAGAAAATGACATTAGCGGAATATAATCAACACTCACAGCGGGGAACGATTGTAGATATGCAGAGAGTGGAAGCGGATTATGAAGAGGCTGAGAAACAGCGAGCTTTGCGTTTCAAGTCGATTGGGGAGCGCGAGCGATTTTTGCCAGTCGTGAAAATGCTACGAGATGTGAAGGTAGTGGACATCACGCCTTGCTATGATGGTTTTTGGTTTAAGGGTGATTTTTTATTCTATGACGAGCAGAGTGTAGATTCATGCAGACAGTATGTAATAAAAAAGAAAGCTGAATTCCAATATGAGGCGGCGCGTAAGGAGATTATGAAGCGTTATCAAGCGGTGGTGCAGCAGTTTGGGCTGGATAAAAATCCAGATTGTTCTAGGTGGCTGGAGATTGATAGGGATGAAGTGGCGATTGAACAGGTAGTGATTGATCGTCATAAGCTTCCACGTCCACCAATAACGATAACACAGAAGGTGAAAACTTATGCTTACAATCCGGAAGATTTGCGTAGATTTATCTTGGATATTGAAGAAATTCGGCAACTTTTGGAGCAGAGTAGCTTGATGTATAGAGATTTTTTGGCAATGCGTCGGGCAGGGAAATAAGTTTGATTGCTAGGTATTTTATAGAAAATGGTTCAGATTAAATTCTGGGCCATTTTTGCGGTAAAAGTATGGTATAATGAGTTCAAGAATAAAGTGGAGGACAAAAATGGAACAGCGGTCGGAGAACAACGAGATTGTGGAGCGCTATACAGAGTGGCTGGGGCAGTTTATGGATTCGTGGCAGGATTTGGATTGGCAACGGACTTTGTCACTGTTTGCGGATGATGTGCAGTATTTTGAGACGCCGCTTGACTCACCCTGTAATAGTTTTGATGAGTTGACGGAATTGTGGAGTGTGGTGCCCGAGAATCAGAAAGATATCCATTACAATTATGAAATTTTGCTTTGCAATGCTGAACGTTGTGTGGCAAATTGGCAAATGAGTCGGATTTATCTTTATGATGGGGAAGAGTTGAAGCAACAGATTGATGGTATATTTTTGATTGAGCTTAATGCGCAGAAGAAATGTAAATATTTTAAACAATGGCGTTATACGAGATACTAGGGGTGGGAATTTGGATGTTACCCCTTGGGGAGGAGGTAGTATCAGTAGGCAGACTCCCCTACACCTTACAATAATGCGTTAGCATTATTATAACTCCACACCCTAGGGTAGGCACCAGGCGGTAACAAGTTAAAGTTGATATGAAGTTTTTTATATCAAAACTTTAAGGTGCGCAAGGTGCAAGAATAAAGCATGGTTCCACTA
>CAZVTE010000165.1:0-1584 GCA_964629705.1 uncultured Candidatus Saccharibacteria bacterium
GCCGCTTCCGCCACACTATCCGACCGCTGCCACAGCCACCACCCCACTACCACTGCCAGCACTAACAATACAATTATCAACGACCCAGCAATCAACCCCGCCTTAGATTTATCTTTGTTCATATTATTATATTAGCAAAATTTCAAAACTTAGTCTATATCGACACCATGCGCTAATATTTTATAATTTATAAAATAAATCACCATAATGAGCACCGCATGTAGAGCACCGACTCCGTAGAACATCAAGTACGTCATCCGTCGTTCCTCCTCGAATCGCGCCTCTGCCGTCTCCATACTCGTAATCTCTGTAAAATCCGTATTATTATAAGCAATTTTACCCCACTGTGTCAACATCAAAAGCATAATCATAATTCCCGCCAGATAGACAATCAAGCCCCAGATTACTGTATGCAAACCTCGCCTGTTCGCCATCCGATTTCCGAGTATAATTCCAGTGATTCCTGACATTACGATAAAAGCCCATTGAAAAGCCACCACAACCGCCAGTGCCACCAGCGGTTCCACACCTTCCGTGCCATAGCCAAAAATCATTTGCGTAATATTTGCCCCGCCCCGCGAACTTGCCATGATCGCCAGTGTCGCACTAATCACCAGCATACCACTCAATACCATTAGTAAATTTTCAATAAATTTCGCGCTCCACAGCGTCAGAGTGTTCACTGGCAAAGTATGCGTCAAATACGATTCTTCGCCATACATTTTACTGCGAAATTCGCGCCACAAATTCACACAAGTCAAGAACACAATTCCCGCACAAAACAAATACGCCCCGCAAAAACACAACGTATGCAAAACTGTAATCATGTTTGGCTCACCATCCAAGCTAGAATCAGTCGCTTTTGCAACAAACGCTAATATTAAAGTTAATAAATACACCACCAACATTGGTTTATATAATCTTTTTAAATCATATTTTAATATTCTAGCTAGCATTTGAAAGTCCTCCTAAAAATTTCGTCAATCGACGCTTGTTTCTGTGTGCGCAATTTATCCGCCTCTTCTTGCAAGATAATCTTCCCAGTTTTGATAAAAATCACTTCATCCAAAATCCGCTCAATATCCGCAATCAAGTGCGTAGAAATCAACACGCTCGCTCCAGCGTCAAAATTATTCAGAATTGTATCCAAGATATAATCTCGCGTCGCCGGATCGATTCCACCCAGTGGCTCATCCAAAATATACAACTTCGCGTGCCGACTCATTACCAAAATTAGTTGCAGTTTCTCTTGCATACCCTTACTCATGTGCGTAATCCGACTATCTAAATCCAGCTCAAGGTCGCGCACCAGTTTCTCTGCTTTCTCAAGGTCGAAGTTCTGATAAAAATCTGCAAACATGTGGAGTATCGCTCGAATAGTTTGACTTTTATCCAAATAAGTCCGCTCGGGAAGATAAGCAATGTCCTCCTTACTCTGCACTCCAATGGGCACACCTTCAAATAAAACTTCTCCACTTGTCGGCGTCAGTAAACCATTGGCGAGCTTAATTAAAGTTGATTTTCCCGCCCCGTTCGGCCCTAAAAGCCCAATAATCTTACCTTCCGGGATAGACAAATCTACTC
>CAZVTE010000166.1:0-1560 GCA_964629705.1 uncultured Candidatus Saccharibacteria bacterium
ATTTAGTTCTTTCTAAAAGTGACCCATTCTTCTTTTGGTTTTTGTTATCCACTTTCTGTGAGGCCGCGTTCAAAGCGCCTGTCGTCACAGGGCTTTGCCGCTAGTCCTCCTCGTGAGTCCGGATTCCCCACAGAAAGGGATAATAAAAACCAATCATAAAGCAAAGAAAAGACTAAATTATTCTAATCATAAGTATTAACAAAGTAGAATAGATACTGGATATAGTCTTGTTTGAACAAAGTATATTCTAACCTTCAAACTGTGAAGTGGGTGAAGGAGTATTAGAATAAACTATTCTGAATGTGACTAAAAGGCTGTCGAAGCTCGACAGCCAGAGTGAGACACCCGTGAAGACGGGATGTCTCACGGGTCACTTCAGAATATGTTTTTTCTAATACTAAAAGACTAACATAACTAACATGCATCTACTTTATTACTAATATTATTACCCTTCACCCACTTTACTTTGTGCGGAGTGGAAGATTAAATCCGGAAGGCTACCAATTTGCCTACGCTAGTAAAGACGGTAGATATTGGGCTTCAAACGCTCGGCTAGATTATAAAGCTTTTTACTTACATATGCTACCCAACTCTATCAACACGGCTAATATGAGTGATACTTGGGCTGGCTATTCTCTCCGAGACAGTATTATTCTTTAAATATAAAGCTAGACTCGCGCAGTTTTCTATGCTAAAATAATACCATGGCACTGTGGCGGAGTGGTGACGCAGCGGTCTGCAAAACCGTGTACACCGGTTCAATTCCGGTCGGTGCCTCCAAAATTTGGTAATGAAAATGAATAGCATAGTGAAAATTCTGATTGAGGCGATTGGTATAGCCATATCGCTAGTTTTGTTTGTATCTGGACTGCATTTTCTGATTAAAAGCAGACAAAAGAAGAGATATTCTAGCAAAACTCTTGGTGTAATTACGGACAATGATATTATAAGAGAGTCGACCATGCCGGATAATGGTAGTTTTACAACAAAACGTTATTACTATGCCCTGTGTGAGTATGTTGTTGATGGGGTAAGATGTGTTAAAGAGACTGCTATTGGAACGACACAGCCTAAGTATAAAATAGGGCAAGCTGTGACTGTATATTATAATCCCAATAATTGTCATGAGGCTTATATTGAAGGTGATGATAACTCGAGAATTAAGGCGGTTGTTTGTCTTATTCTGGGAATTGTCGTGCTCATTTTTGTGTTTTTATGCGTTCTGGCAAACTAATTTTATTTTTGCTACAGCGGAGAGAAAATGCACAAATTCTACTATTTGAAATGGCTGCAAAGATTAGTGTGTGTTGTCCTTCAAGATGGTTTGCAGTCAAGATGCTATCGCTTCCATTCGCTCCCCATACGAAGCTACTTCGACCTACCCATGCATAGCGTGTCGTATCTGAATAAACCATGCCAGTTCCACTTAGGTAAATTGGTTTCAATTCGTAGTTATTATCTATACTTGGATTTATAGCTCCATATCCATACCAAGACATTGATGACTTTTCCTCAAACCTAAACCCATACCGACTTAACGTTGCTTCTCCTCGGGCGTCG